>DASQRI010000571.1:0-8343 GCA_035642975.1 Mycobacterium sp. | reverse complement strand
TTGCTCAGCAGCAACGCAACTCCCCCGCCCCGCTTGGACAGCTGCAGCGCGGAGTTGATCGAGCGCCCGATCGACTCCATGTTGTCTTCGATGCGAAGCAGGAAGCACGAAACTGGCTCGCCGCGCTGCTTTTTGCCGGAGTTGAGGAACGTCGGGGTGGCCGGCTGGAACCGGCCGTCGATGATCTCGTCGACGAGCTTCTCGGCCAGCCCGGTGTCGCCGGCGGCCAGCGTCAGCGAGACCATCACAACCCGGTCTTCGAAGCGCTCCAGATACCGCTTGCCGTCGAAGGTCTTCAACGTGTACGAGGTGTAGTACTTGAACGCGCCGAGGAAAGTCGGGAAGCGGAACTTCTTGGCGTAGGCGCGATCCAGCAGCGTCTTGACGAAGTTGCGCGAGTACTGGTCGAGAACCTCACGCTCGTAGTAGTTCTCCTTGATCAGGTAGTCGAGCTTCTCGTCCTGATTGTGGAAGAACACCGTGTTCTGGTTGACGTGCTGCAGGAAGTACTGGTGCGCGGCCTCGTGGTCCTTTTCGAACTGGATCTTGCCGTCTGCGTCATACAGATTCAGCATCGCGTTCAGCGCGTGATAGTCCGTCTCATCGGGCAACACATGCGTGCCGGCGGTTACAGGCTCTGTAGTGACGGTTGGTGACACGTCTGTTCCTTCCAGAATTCAGCAAGACCCGTGCGGACGGCATCGACGTCGTCCGGGGTTCCCATCAGTTCGAAGCGGTAAAGGTAGGGAACGCCACACTTGCGGGACACCACGTTGCCCGCGTAGGCGAACTCTTCACCGAAGTTGTTGTTGCCCGCGGCGATGACACCGCGGATCAACGACCGGTTGTGCTCACTGTTCAAAAACGCGATGACCTGCTTGGGGACATAGCCACCGTTGTTGATGTCCGGAGTCGCCCGACCACCGCCGTAGGTCGGCAGCACCAGCACATAGGGCTGGTCCACCTCGATACGGCCGTGCAGGGGTATGCGCGTCGCGGGAATATCCAGCTTCTGCACGAAGCGGTGGGTGTTCTCCGAGACGCTGGAGAAGTACACCAGGCTGCAGGACGGCACGACGACCCCCTCTCCTGTCCTACTGCGCGGTTGCCGGCTACGCGCTCAGCACGGCCCCGGCGAGCGCCTTGATCCGGTCGGGCCGGAAGCCTGACCAGTGCTCGTTTCCGGCCACCACGACGGGTGCCTGCAGATACCCCAGCGCCATCACGTAGTCGCGGGCCTCGGAGTCCAGGCTGATGTCGACCTTCTCGTAGGCGATGCCCTGCTTGTCCAGCGCCTTGTAGGTGGCGTTGCACTGCACGCATGCCGGCTTGGTGTAAACGGTGACGCTCATCGGCGGTACGACTCCTCTGTCGACGGTGGGAATACGACACGGACTGGCAACTACTCAGGTACTGCATCTGTACTGCTATTCAGCAGACCGCCGCGCCACAGAATTCCCATCTTGCCGATCCGCGTCAGCTGGCATGTGATGCCGGTTGGCGCGTCCCGGCCGACCAGGCGAACCTGGGGTCTGTCGGTGTCGGGAACACTACACCTAGTGGGTCCCGTTAAGAAAGGATACAAGATGTTCTGAAAGACATTCATGAAATTCCCTGGTCGTAAGCCCTTAGGTCGGAGCGTCTTCGGCGTGTCGTAGATCACAAATCGGTGTCGCGGCGGTATACAAACAGGTCTACCACCCGGCACCGACAAAACACGCCGTCCGCATTCGTCCAGCAAAGGCCTCCAGGGGCGTGCGGCCCGGGTGAATCCCGCGGGCCGCACACCGTCGTCAGCTCACCTCGGCGACCAGCTTGCCCACCGCGTCACGCACGTTGTCGACCAGCTCGGCGTGCTCCCGCGGATGTTGCCCGTTCAGCGTCGCGAACGGCACTGAGAGTTTGACCGACTCGACGACGTTCGGGCCGGCGATCCCGAAGGACTTGCGGGTCTCGTCGTGCGCCCAGACGCCGCCGTATTGGCCGAACGCACCGCCGATCACGGCCAGCGGCTTGCCCTTCAGCGCGCCGTTGCCGAACGGCCGAGAGAGCCAGTCGATCGCGTTCTTGATCACCGCCGGGATGCTGCCGTTGTATTCCGGGGTCACCACCAGGGCGGCGTCCGCCTCGGCGGCCGCGGCCCGTAGCGCGGCGACTGCGGCCGGCGCGTCTTGGACCGCGTCGTTGGTCGCAGGGTCGATGTCTTCGTTGTAGAACGGCAGCTCATCGAGGCCGTCGAAGATGGTGACGGTAACCCCATCGGGGGCCACATCGGTCGCCAACTCGGCGATCTGACGGTTGACCGACGCCGCACGCAGGCTTCCTACCAGCGCCAACACCCTGATGTCCGACATGCTCTTGTCCCTCCACTGGTTGGTGTACATCCTTGCACGATCTAACCGGACTATGGTCCGCTTTGTTCCCGACCACGCTACAGTGGTTTGATGAGCGCCGTCGACCCGGTTCGCGACCTGCCGGTTTCCGCGCCGCAAGAGCGCGGCGACGCGGCCCGTAACCGCGCGCTGTTGTTGGACGCGGCGCGGCGGCTGGTCACCGAGCGCGGCGCTGCCGCGGTCACCATGGACGACATCGCCGCGGCCGCCGGCGTCGGCAAGGGGACCGTTTTCCGCCGGTTCGGCAGCCGGGCCGGGTTGATGCTGGTACTGCTCGACGAGGACGAGCGGGTCAGCCAGCAGGCCTTCATGTTCGGTCCCCCGCCGCTGGGCCCGGATGCGCCGCCGCTGGATCGGCTACTCGCGTTCGGGCGCGAGCGGTTGCGTTTCGTGTATATCCACCATGAGCTGCTCTCGGCCGCCAACCGGGATCCGGCGTCCCGATACGGCGCCGCGGCAATGGTGCAGCGCACCCACGTGCGGATGCTGCTGGCCTCGGCCGAAACGACGGGAAACCTGGACAGCCAAACGGATGCCCTAGTGGCCCTGCTGGAGGCCGACTACGTCGAGCACCAACTCTTCGAACGCGGCCAAACCCTGCAGACGCTCGGCGATGCGTGGGAAAGCCTGGCGCGCAAGCTTTGTGGTAGATGAAGCCGCGCTGGATCCTGCACGTCGACCTCGACCAGTTCCTGGCCTCGGTGGAACTGGGCCGTCATCCCGAATTGGCCGGGCTGCCGGTCATTGTCGGCGGCAACGGCGATCCGACCGAACCGCGCAAGGTCGTCACGTGCGCGTCCTACGAGGCCCGCGAATTCGGTGTGCACGCGGGGATGCCGTTACGCGCCGCGGCGCGGCGCTGCCCCGACGCCACGTTTTTGCCGTCGGACCCCGCGGCCTACGACGCGGCCTCCGAGCAGGTGATGGGATTGCTGCGCGACCTGGGTCATCCGGTGGAGGTGTGGGGTTGGGACGAGGCATATCTCGGCGCCGACCTGGCGAACCCCAGCGAACTCGCCGACCAGATCCGCGCCGTAATATCCTCGGCCACCGGCCTGTCCTGCTCGGTGGGCATCAGCGACAACAAACAGCGCGCCAAGGTCGCCACCGGATTCGCGAAACCGGCCGGCGTCTACACCCTCACCGAATCGAACTGGATGGCTGTGATGGGTGATCGGCCCGTCGACGCGCTCTGGGGTGTCGGCCCCAGGACTGCGAAAAAGCTTGCCACCCTTGATATCACGACAGTCTGGCAATTGGCTCACACTGATGCCGAGCTGCTGACGTCGACGTTCGGCCCGCGGACCGGGCTGTGGCTGTTGCTGCTGGCCAACGGTGGCGGCGACGACACCGTCAGCTCCGAGCCCTGGGTACCCCGCTCCCGCAGCCACGTCGTCACCTTCCCGCAGGATCTCACCGACCGCGCCGACATGGATTCGGCGGTAACCGAATTGGCGCAGCGGGCACTCGACGAGGTGGTGGCGGCGTCGCGGATCGTCACCCGGGTCGCCGTGACGGTGCGCACCGCGACCTTCTACACCCGCACGAAGATCCGCAAGCTCGACCACGCCACCACCGACGCCGACATGGTCGTCGCGGCCGCGCTGCGGGTTCTGGACCTGTTCGAGCTGGACCGGCCGGTCCGGCTGCTTGGGGTGCGACTGGAACTGCTGATGCCGGACTAGTCAGCGCGGCACGACCGGAGCGGGCTTGAGCGTGCGGGTGAACACCAGATTCACTTGGCGCATCGCCACGCTGTAAGGCCACCACGCGAGCCGTTTGAACGCATACAGCGCGCGGATGTCCGCCGAGGTGTAGATCAGGAACCGGTTTTTGACGACACCGGCCAGAATCTTCTCCGCGGCCTTCTCCGGAGAAACCGCGTGGCCGCTGAAGCGATCCACCCAGCGACTCACCTGTGGGTCGTCGCGGTCGACGCCGGCGATCTCGACGGTGTTCACCAACGGGGTCCGCACCGCACCCGGCACCACCACCGACACCCCGATGCGATACCGGGCCAGATCGAAGCGCAGCACCTCGGAAAGTCCGCGCAACCCGAACTTGCTGGCGCTGTAGGCGGCATGCCAGGGCAACCCGATCAGGCCGGCCGCCGAGGACACGTTGACCAGATGACCGCCGCGCCGCGCCGCCACCATCGGCGGCAGGAAGTTCTCGATGACGTGGATCGGGCCCATCAAGTTGATGGCGATCATCTTTTCCCACTGCTCGTGGGTTAAGCGGTCGACGGTCCCCCACGCCGACACCCCCGCGATGTTCATCACCACGTCCATGCTCGGGTGCTGGGCGTGGATCTCTTCGGCGAATGCGGCGACGTCGTCGTGGTTGGCGATGTCCAACGCCCGCGACGCGGGGACCTGCGCGCCGAGCGCGCGAGCATCCGCGACCGTCTGCGCGAGACCCTCGGCGTCGCGGTCGGTCAGGTAGAGCTCGGCGCCCTCACCGGCGAGCCGCAAAGCCGTCGCGCGGCCGATCCCGCTGGCCGCACCGGTGATAAAACACCGCTTCCCCGCGAACGTCGTCTGCGCCATGGCAGATGACGATACCGGCGGTAACGGTTCGATGGCCCACGGCCTAGGCGTTCAGCGAGCCGCCCCACAGCGCGTTGAGCCACAACACCTCGAGCACCCGCACACCACGCTGCACGTCACCGTCGGCGCCCAAGAAAGCGGTGTCACCCGACAGCGTCTGCGCTGTGGTGACGGCCAACGTCCGCACCAACGCCGGGACGTCGTCGCTGATGGGCTGGGCGGTGCCGGCCCGCAACTCGTCTTCGACGATGCGCATGATCTGCTGGATCACCCCTTCGACCTGTTGGTCGAGCAGATCGCGGATTTCGGCGTCGGTGTTGCGGGCGGCGTTGCATGCCGACATCACCGGGTCGTTGTGGGCGTAGACCGCCGCGGCACTTCCCACCATCCGCTTGGCGAACGCCGCGGGCGACTCCTCCGGCCCGCGCGGCGCGAAGTATTCCGTCAGCTCCTCGAGCTCGTGTGTCGCATCTGCGAGGATCTGCGCCAGCACAGCGTATTTCGAGTCGAAGTAGAAGTAGAACCCGGAACGCGCCACGCCGGCGCGATCGCTGATGGTGCTCACCGACAACTGCGCGAACGGTTTCTCCTCGAGCAGCTCGCGCACCGCCTGCACAATGGCCTGCCGCTGCCGGTCGCCTCGTCGCCGCGGAACGGGCACCACCGCGCCTTGATCGGCCACCCGGTCGGCCCCCTGCTCCATGTGCACCCCTTGACCTTGCACCACGCCACGCGCAAAAGGAAACTTGACAGCCGTCAAGTTTCATCGAAAAATAACCGTCGGTGACGCCTGCCAAAACGCCGGTCTACCCTCGCCGCAGGCGTCGAGGAGGAGTGTCACACGTGTCAAAGGCGACCATCAGCACCCCGCATCACCTGCTCGATCAGGCCAAGCGCCGGCTGACCCCGTCATTCAACAACTTTCCCGGCATGGCTGCCGTCGAACAGAGGCTGCTGAAGACCAACTGGCCGCCGAGGAAGCTCGCCGATCCCCCGCCGGGCAGCGGGCTCAAGCCGGTGATGGGCGACCGCGGGCTGCCGGTCCTCGGCCACATCATCGAGATGCTGCGAGGCGGACCGGACTACCTGCTATTCCTGTACCAAAACAAAGGGCCGGTCATATTCGGTGACTCACCGGTCCTGCCGGGCGTCGCGGCACTGGGCCCCGACGCCGCCCAAGTTATCTACTCCAACCGCAACAAGGACTACTCCCAGCAGGGCTGGGTGCCGGTGATCGGGCCGTTCTTCCACCGCGGCCTGATGTTGCTCGATTTCGAGGAGCACATGTACCACCGGCGGATCATGCAGGAAGCATTCGTCCGCTCCCGACTGGTCGGCTATGTCGAGCAGATGGACAAGGTTGTCTCGCAGGTGGTGGCCAACGACTGGGTGGCCAACGACCCCCGTTTTCTGCTCTACCCGGCAATGAAGGAGCTCACCCTCGACATCGCGTCGATGGTGTTCATGGGTCACGAACCCGGCACCGACAACGAGCTGGTGACCAAGGTGAACAAGGCCTTCACGATCACCACCCGCGCCGGCAACGCGATCATCCGCACCAGCGTGCCGCCGTTTACCTGGTGGCGCGGTCTGCAGGCGCGTGAGCTGCTGGAGAACTACTTCCGTGAGCGCGTCAAGGAACGCCGCGGCAAGGACGGCAACGACCTACTAACTGTCCTGTGCCACACCGAGGACGAGGACGGCAACCGTTTCTCCGACGAGGACATCGTCAGCCACATGATCTTCCTGATGATGGCCGCGCATGACACCTCGACATCGACCTCGACGACGATGGCCTACAACCTGGCCGCCAACCCCGAGTGGCAGGAGCGGTGTCGTGACGAGTCGGACCGGCTCGGCGATGGTCCGCTGGACATCGAGTCACTGGAGAAGCTCGAGTCGCTCGATTTGGTGATGAACGAGGCGATCCGGCTGGTGACACCGGTGCAGTGGGCGATGCGCCGGACTGTGCGCGACACGGAGTTGCTCGGCTACTACCTGCCCGCAGGCACGAACGTGATCGCGTACCCCGGGATGAACCATCGCCTGCCGGAGATCTGGACGGATCCGCTGAAATTCGACCCCGACCGATTCACCGAGCCACGCAGCGAGCACAAACGACACCGTTACGCGTACACGCCGTTCGGCGGTGGCGCACACAAGTGCATCGGGATGACGTTCGGCCAGCTGGAGATCAAGACGATCCTGCACCGGCTGCTGCGCCGCTACCGGCTTGAGTTGCCGCACGCGGGGTACGAGGCGAAATGGGACTACGGCGGCATGCCGATCCCGATGGACGGCATGCCGATCGTGCTGCGCCCGCTGTAGCAGGCTTCGCTAGACGCTGTCGGCGTAGAGCCGGTTCGCGCAGGCGATGACCGCGGACAGAGCTGACTGCGTCGGGTCCTCCGAGCGGCCCATCGCCCATTCGGCACGGCACCCGTCACTGCCCTGGATGAACGTCATGGTGGTGTCGTCTGACCGCAGCTGATGGAACCGCAGCATCTCGACCGCGACGCCCTGCTCATAGAGCATCGCGGTCAACGCGGCGACCGGGCCGCTCGCGCTGGCGGTCGTGGTCTCGATGCGGTCACCGAGCGCCAGCGTGGCCCGGAAGGTCTGGGGCTGGGGTCCCCACCGGGTGGCGGGACGCTCGCCGTCGGTGCATTCCCAATGGCCCAGGCGCAGTGGCCCGGCGCTGGGAGCGTAGGTCGCGGTGAAGGTGTTCCATGACATGGTGTCGGCGTCCTCCCGGAGTCCCCGTGGTAGTGGGATGCCGTCGAAACTGATGGATAGCGGTTCGGGTGGAGCGGGCGCGATCTCGGCGCCACTCAGGTTGGTGATTGTCATGTGCCGGTCTTCTCTGGTCTTTCAGTGATGACCGACAGGTAGTAGCTTCCGACCCACAGCGGGGGGTCGGTCTGGATCAGACCCCGCTGCGGGTGCTGGCTACTACGAGAAGATGGCGCACGATCGCCGAGGGTAGACGCTGACGGGTCGGATGTGCAACTTCATTACTATGTTCTGCCTTGAGATTGCAGCCAGGGTCGTGATCGGTGCCCGAGCGCAGCCCTCAGCGCAATCTGGCGGCGCCGCTTCGGGCGCTGACGCCGGGTCACAACCACCAGGACGCGGCGGCGTCCAGGTGGCGGCGCGTGCGGTGGCGGGCCAGGCTCTCGTCGCCCTGGGCGATCGCTTCGATGATGCGCAGATGAGCATGTTGGACGTCGACGAGGTCGCTGCGGCTGGGCGACTTGTGTTCGGTGCTGATCCAAAGCCCGCGGAAAAGTTCCACGAGAATGCGCAGGAATAGGTCCAGCACCGCATTACCGGCCAGCTGCGCTAGGCCGGTGTGAAATAAAAACTCCGCCATGCCGGCCTTGCGCAGATCGTTGCCGGCC
>DASQRI010000570.1:0-8274 GCA_035642975.1 Mycobacterium sp. | reverse complement strand
GACGGTCGGGTTAAGCGAGGCCACGGTATGTGACGGTATCAGCACTTGCCGATCGAATCGGACGGGTGTTAGATTTTTGAACCTGATTCGGACGAGCGTCCGAATCATGGTTGCTGCAAGGAGGCGCGATGACAGGACCGATTTCGAGGCTGGTACCCGTCGCCGAGACCGGGGATCTGGACAGAGACTTCGCCGTGGCCTGGTACCAGAGCTGGATAGATGGTTGGAATAGCCACGACCCGGAGCGGCTACGTGCCCTGGTCACCGACGACTTCGTGCTGAGCAGCCCGACCACCCGGCACACACGTTGGAATGTCACCGGTTCCGACGGAGCGGTGGCATACATGCGCTATGTCGTCGACGCCTATCCCGACCTTATTTGGGAGGTGGTCGGACCTCCGATGTACACCGACGGCCACCGCCTGGCGGCCTTCAGCTGGACGGGCACCGGCCACTTCAGCGGCGTCCTCAATCCGCCTGGAATCTCCGGCACCGGACGCCCTTTCGAGTTCTCCGGCCTGGAACTGTTCGGCTTCCGGGGTCAGCAGGCCTGCTACCTGTTCGCGTGCTACGACCTGACCGGCTTGACCAAGCAGATAGGTATCTACCCGACCGGCAGGGGGTAGAGCCGCCTCGAATTGTGCGATCTCGATTCACAACCGTCAGAACCGCAGGAGTTGGTCGGCGTTGCGGTGGGCGATGCGCTCGCGGTCTACCGGGGTCGCCGGGATTGAGTGCAGGAACTCCGCTGCTGGCGCCGTCGATCCGTACGGATAGTCGGTGGAGAACATGATGCGGTCGACGCCGACTTGGAATAGCAGTTCTAGGAACGCCGAGGTCCCGCCCGGACCGCAGTTGGGTGAGCGGATCCCGTTGCGGCCGGCGACTTTAAACGAGTCGATCTAGTAAAGCACGAGGTTCTCCATGTCAGCCTTGATGCTTAGCGCCGAAAAGTGGCGTGCAGCACGTGCTCAGTCGACGGTGCGAGCTGTCGGGAGCCACGACCGCATACCGCGGCGTGTGGCGCGATCGCGGCGGCTTGCTACCCAGTGTTAACTCATTCGAGTGATGCGGCCGCCACCTGCCCGCGACAAGGCTTGCGGGGTGCCTTCGCCGCCAGAGGCCGCTCAGAATCATCGAAGGAGAAGTAGCCGATGTCCACACCCGCAGCGCCGACTGGATTAGGCGTCAACGTGTTCACTGCCCCCGGCAAAACCGTGGTCGGTGAGCGCCCCAAACCCTTTGGCCCACCGCTGGGCTGGGATCCGATCACGTCAACGTTGATCTACGGCGAATACGACGCCGTGTTGGTAGACCCGCTCACCACTGTCTTCGAAGCCGAGGCGCTCGCTCAGTGGGTCGCCCTCCATCACCGGAACCTGACCACCATCTACATCACCCACGGACACTTCGATCACTTCTTCGGGCTCAGTGTGCTGCTGGACCACTTCCCGGACGCGAAAGCCATCGCAACGCCCAAATCGGTCGAGCTGATCAACCGGACCTCCCCTGAGTTGGCCCAATTCGCCCAAACGCTGTTTCCCGGACAGTTCCCCACCAAAATCACTGCGCCGCAGCCCTACCAGGACGACACCATCGTCCTGGAAGGACACGAGATCCACATCATCGAGCAGGGCAGAACCGACACCATCGACAGCACGTCGCTGCACGTGCCCTCGATCGATCTCGTGGTGGGCGGCGACGTGCTCTACAACCAGTGCCACATGTTCGTCGGCGACACCACCCCGGAAAGCCGGGAAAACTGGATCGAAGCGCTGGACCGACTGGCGGCGCTGAAACCGAAGATCGCCGTCGCAGGCCACAAGAAGACCGGCGCGCCAGACACACCCGATGCCATCGAAGGCTCGAAGAGCTACCTGCGGGATTTCGGGCGTCTGCAGGAGTCGACGAACTCCGACCAACAGCTCTACGACGAGATGACCAAGCTCTACCCCGACTGGGTCAGCCACCAGTCCTGGCTGATGTTCGGACTCCCCGTGGCAACCCTGCCTGCCGACTGATGCTGCGCGAAAAGATCGTGGGCGCATGGCGGTTGGTGTCCTACGTCGAACAAGACGACCGCGGTGGTCCGGTCACATTCCCGTTGGGTCGCGACGCCGTCGGGCTGATCATGTACACACCCGACGGCTACATGTCGGCTCAGCTGATGCGCTCCGGGCGCCACGGGTACGACGAACCCGACATCGATGGCGGCACGGTCCAGCAGGCCGCCGCTGCGGCTGAAGGGTATTTGGCCTACAGCGGCCCGTACGACGTCGACGAGTCGGCCGGCGTCGTTCACCATCGCGTTGCGGTGTCCCTGCTGCCGAATTGGCTTGACACGGTGCAAGTGCGGCACGGTTCGCTTAAGGACAATCAGTTGACACTTGTTGCCGAAATCCCGGTGCGCGGAGCGGTAATCCGGTCCACGCTGGTATGGGCCCGCGCCCCAGAACAGGCGCCGTCCGCTCACTAGCAAGTCATTCGGTGTCGCGTTGCGCTGTCAGGCGCGCGAGCTCCACCCGTGAGCGGATGCCGAGTTTGGTGAAGATGCGCCGTAGGTGAGCGTTGACCGTGTGCGGGGACAGGAAGAGCTGGTCGCCAACCTCGCGGTTGGTTGCCCCGGTGGCGACCAATCGCACCACCGCGACTTCGGATGCGCTCAGTTCTGGCCAGCGCGGCGACGCGACCGCGGTGACCGCCGACCGTCGGACACCACGCTGACGCAACAGGCTACGGACACGCGCCGCATCCCGGGCTGCCCCGATGTCGGCATACAGGTCAAGGGCCGCGTCCAGACGGTCGACGGCCTCGTCCCGATGATCCGGCGGGCGCAGACGTCCCGCGTCCTCTAGCGCGCTGGCTCGAAGTACCGGCTCGACGCAGCCGTCATAGCGGGCCAGCGCTTCCTCGGCGAGCGTGTGGTCGTCGTCGACCAGAGCGCGAGCCTGCATCGAAGCCGCCTGCAGGAAGGGAAAATCCGGATCGCGCGTGGCCGCGACGGCAAGTCGCTGCGCGACCGCGTCGGCATCGTCGCAACGGCCGGCCGCGAGCAGAATGCGCACCAGTTCCGGTTGGTCGGCGTAGCGTCGCGGACTGCTGACGTTGGGCACGCCTGCGATCAGCGGATCCAACATCGCGATGTCGATTCGCTGCAGACGTGAGAAATCGCCCTGTGCGGCATCCAGCTTCGCAGTCATCCAGGCGGCCAGCTGACGGGCGCGGCCCTCGCTGGCCGGAACGCGCTCCATCTCGCTGACGGCGCGCCGCGCCGCGGCCAAGCCGGCGGCATCGCCGGAATGGATGGCCACGCAGCAGAGCACGTACGAGGCAAGGTGATTGATGTACCCTCGTCCGCCTTCGGAGATTTCGTCCGAGAGATCCATCGCCGCCTCGGCTTCCGCGCTGGCATCGGTGAATCGTCCCAGGCTGAGCATGGTGCGGAAACGCAGCATCGACCAGACTCGCAGATTCGCCGATATGCCTTCTTGCTCAGCAAATCTCGATCCTGCGTTGATTAACGTCAAGGCGTCGTCGAATCTGCCGAGGCCGACGAGGATCAGCGCCTTCCATGCGTCGAACATCCACGCGCGTCGTGCAGGCACATCGGCGTGGGCGGCGTTGTCGACACCGGCGTCTGCGAATTCCAATGCGGCGTGCCAGTCGCCCAGATCGAACGCCACCAATGCTCTGGCCGGAAAGGTCACGACATCGGCGAATGGCAGACCGGAATCGCGCGCCTCGACCGTTGCTTGTTGGGCGCAGTCGTCTGCCGCGGTGATCTGCCCCAACATCTCCAGGGCACAAGCACGCAGCGACAGTAATGCGACTCGCAGGCCAACCGGAAGACCGGGAAGGCGCAGGCTCGTCGCACACTGGTCGGAGCAACCGGACGGCCCGTATTGAAGTTCGAGCGAGCCCAGCGTCATCCGCGCTGCCGCCTCGGCGGCATGATCGGTCAGTCGTGGAGCACTTGCCTCGATCAGTTTTTGCGCTTCGGCGGCCTGCCCCGAATGCACCAGCAAGTCGACGGTGTCCACCACCCGCTGACTCCACCGCGGATCCTCTGGCGAGGTCAGTTGCACAAGGCGATGACTCAGCGGCGCAGCGACGGCGGGCGCTACTCGGCCAATCTCTGCGCTGGCACGGCGCAGTAGTTCAATCGCTTGCTCATCGCCCGGTCGCGCCACCTGCATCACCAAGGTTGCGACGTCGGAGGACACCGCCCCGTAGTCGAGCATCACGTCAAGTGCTCGCCGTTGAAGGCTGCGCTTGACCGGTGACGGAAGACCCGACTCGATCGCCTCGCGGATGAGATCGTGGCGAAACCCGAGTTTGTCGCCCGATTCGACAATCAACCCGGATGCCAGGGCCTCCCGGACGGCGCCCACCAGCGCGGCGGGGGAGCGGTCCATCAGGGCGGCAAGCTCGTCCAGCGAAAACCGCCGCCCGAGAACCGATGCCATCTTCAGGCCTTCCCCGACGTCGGCCGGCAGACGAGCCAATTGGTCGTCGATCGACTCGAGCAGTCGACGCGGAATCGCGTCGCCGGCCAAGCGGGCCAGGCCTCCATCGAGCGCGACGATGCCCTCGTCGCGAAGACCGCGCAACAGGTCAAGCAGCCACAGTGGTTGGCCGCCAACGCGTTCGATCAGCCCGCGCAGACGGTCGTCGGGCTCGCCGCCAAGGACGTCGCGAACCACGTCGCCAACCGCGTCCTCGCTGAGCGGGCCCAAGGTGAGGATGTCGGCGTTCTCCTCGCGGACCCTCGCCACGGCCAGCTGCGTCGGCGGGGCGAGGTCGCCAGAGCGCACGACGAACAGCCACAGAATGGGGTGCGTTGACAACCGCCGGGGCAGAACTGTGATCGCGTTCAACGTCGCGGCATCCGCCCACTGAATGTCGTCGAGTCCGATGACCATCGGGCCGGCCATCGCGGCGCGCTCCAACCGTTCTTCGAGCTCACGCAACAGCCAGTAGCGCCGATCCGCCGAGTCGCTCAGTTCGCGTAACACGGCCGCGTCCACCGGCGGATCATCGGTGTTCATCAGCGCATCCAGCAGCGGGCCCAACGGAAGTGACTGGCCCGCAACGGCGCTGGCGCCGTGGTAGACCCGAGCCCCGCTGCGGTGAGCCATCGCCTCAGCCTCGGCCAGCAGCGTGCTCTTCCCGAGACCAGCCGCGCCGCGGATCAGTACGACGCCGCCGCGCCCCCGGATCAACTCGTCGTACCGCCGCGACAAGATGGCGATCTCCGATTCGCGACCCCGAAGCCGCGGGTGTTCACCGCGCTCAACCGAATTCACCACATCGCGACCGATCCTTTCATGACGCCGCCACGACAGGGACCGGATTTGCTCGCCCGCGTGCACAGTCAGGCTATGTTGATCAGCTCTGCGGGAACTGGAAGACCAAGGTGTGCCAGCAGGGCGGCGAGAGCGGCGCAGAATTCCGCAGCCACGGCGTCGAGGGCCGCATCGCTGTAGGCGGCGAAGAGATCAGCCGGGTGGTCAACGCTCAGCGTCGCCTCGCCCTCGTCATCGGCGGCGGCGATCACCACCCGTAGCGGCAGATGCAGAAAGCACGCCGGCTGTCGTCGAAAACCTGGCTCGGCCTTGACGATATTGCCGGTCAGGTACGTCACCGCGTTGCCCGTCGACCCGTTGACATGCATGACAGGGCTGGGATCGAACACGGAGAAGTTGACGAACCCGTTGACCGCCGTCACGTCGGACAACTGTCGTATCGCCTCCCAGTCGCCGCCGCTGCGAGCTACGCCGACGGCCTCCAGTCGGTCGAACAGCGGCACCGCCCGCTCATAATCGTCCCGGAACTGGCGCCACGACCTGCCTGTTCTGACGGTGATCTGGCGCACCGGCCGGGTGATCACCTCGACGTCCTTGCGCATGTTGCTCCTGAGTGTCACCGTGCTGATCCCCCAGAATGACGATCGGAACGCGACTGCACATCACTCGATCAAGTCATGTTGCCCCTGGTCCGGTTTGAAGAACTGAAGGCTGGCCGCGGGCTCCCGGTGGCCGACCTGGCCGGGTCATGTCACGCGGCTGTCGCGAAGTGAGTCCAGACACAAAGTACTCGCGAGTAACCTACGGTGGCGTAAGTTCGGCGCATGAGCGAGTTGACCTACCTCGAACTGCACGGCGACCGGGTCGCCTACCGCGATGTGGGCCGAGGCCCCGTCCTGCTGCTGATTCACGGGATGGCCGGCAGTTCGGCCACCTGGCAATCGATCATTCCGCAGCTTTCCAAGAAATACCGCGTCATCGCGCCGGACCTGCTGGGCCACGGCAAGTCCGCGAAACCGCGTGGCGACTACTCCCTGGGTGCCTTCGCGGTGTGGCTGCGCGACCTGCTCGACGAACTCGGGGTGCGCCGGGCAACGGTGATCGGGCAGTCCCTCGGTGGCGGTATCGCCATGCAGTTCGCGTACCAACACCGGGATTACTGCGAGCGGCTGGTGCTGATCGGCAGTGGCGGTCTGGGCCCTGACCTCAGTCCGCTGCTGCGGGTCCTGGCGGCGCCCGGTGCCGAGTTCGTGCTTCCGGTCGTCGCACCGCAACCGGTACTGAACCTCGGCAACAAGCTGGGTACTTGGCTGAGCTCGGCGGGGATCCAGGCGCCGCGCGCCGGTCAGATGTGGCAGGCGTACTCCTCGCTGTCGGATCCAGGTGCCCGGCAGGCGTTCTTGCGGACCTTGCGCTCGGTGGTGGACCACCGCGGTCAGGCCGTCAGCGCGCTGAACAAGCTTCACCTCACCGCCGATCTGCCCACCCTGCTGATCTGGGGAGATCGCGACCGAATCATTCCCGTCTCGCACGCCTACGCCGCGCATGATGCGCTGACCGGCAGTCGCCTCGAGGTACTCGACGGCGTCGGGCATTTCCCGCACGCCGAGGCGCCGACGGCGGTGGCGGAGATTCTCGAGGACTTCATCGTCGCCACGCCGCACCAGGCGAACCTGGCGGTGCGCTGCTGACGACTAGTCAGCGGCTTGCCCGCCCCGGCGGCCGAAACGGGGAATGACCCGGCCGGTATGCACGCAATAGTCGGTATAGGTTTGGCCGAATATGTTGCGCAGCATCGCTTCTTCCCGAGGCACCCGCAGTAGATACATTGCGCCGAACGCCACGATGCCCGCCGGTCCTGCGACCCAATTCTGAAACAGTAAAGCTTGCGCCAGTGCGTGCAGCCAGATTGCCGCACACATCGGGTGGCGCACCCGCCCATAGATACCGCGAGTCACCAGTCGGTGGCCATCGCCGATCTGCAAGCTCGCTGACCAATGCTGCCCCAGATCACGGTGGGAGCGGCGAAACACCCACAATCCAGCGCCGGCGACCAGCACGCCGATGACGGCCAACCACCCCGGCAGGCCGTAGTCCAGTGCGTCGAACACCGTTGTGGCCAAATAAATCAGCGGAAGGCCGACCATGCCTACGAAGACATCGCCAACAGCAGCCGTTCCAGTGAAGTCACATGCTCCGCGTCGGCTTCGACGGCGGCCGCGCGGCGCGCATGAGGGGCGCGTATCAGCACTTGCGCGCACAACGCGATCATCCCGACTAGCACCGGCCAGTGCGGATGGCCATCGGTACGCCAGACATACAGGCCCACAGCCACTGCCGCGCTGCTCAACTCCACCCATGGACCACGCACGCTGCTGCCGACCACTGGTCGAGCGTCCACCGGTGTCCTGACTCGCCGTAACGATGGCCGAATCATTTGATGACACTGGGTCGATCACCCACGACGAGTCGACTGCGCAGGAAGTCCAACACTTGGTGCAGTGCGGCCTGGGTCGGCTGGCCCGGGTGGTCGATGAGATGCTCGGTCAGGACCGAATGCGGGCTCAGAACGGCATCCGGGTTCGCGTCGGCGTCGTCGAGTTCGATCGCCATGAACGCGTCACCCAGCTGGTCACGCAAAAAATCGAATCGTTCCGCAGGTGAGCGCCGATCACCACGAAATCGCAACCCCAGCACGCAAAGCCCGTCCGCGCAGCGTTGCTTGATCCGGGCCAAGTCGGACGGCGAGACGTCGATGGAACGCTTTTGACGAGAGGTGAACGCCAGCGGCAGGCCCGGCTGGGAGATCACGGGTGCGATCAACCGGTCGTCGACCGCCATCGCCAACGCGAATCCGCCGGTGAAGCACATCCCGACGGCGCCGACTCCCGGTCCGCCGCAGCGTTGGTGCTCGTGCGCGGCCCGCGCACGCAACCAGTGCACGACCGGCGATGTGCGACCGGTCGCG
>DASQRI010000569.1:0-8113 GCA_035642975.1 Mycobacterium sp. | reverse complement strand
GGCCGTCCGCGCGAGCGGGAAAGCCCGTCGTCGCGCGCCGCGCGGTGCTCCACACCATCGGATGCAACTCGATCCGCGTGACTCGGTGGGACTCGGCGTCCACGGTGCACACCGGGACCACGAAACCCGGCTCGTGGCCGTGCCCGGGGGAAGCGGCTGCGCCCCGCACATCAGCGGGCCAACTCGGCGACGTCCGACACGGTGTGGTGCTCGAGGTTCATCACGACGTCCACAAGCCGATCGGCCCGCTCGCCCAACGACTTCGCGGTGTTCTTGAACATTGCGATGCGCTCGTCGAGGGTATGCCGCTGCGGCTCGAGGCTCGGCACCACCTTGGTGATCACCCGGCCGTCGCCCAGCCTGACGATCACGGTCTGGTCGGCGAAGCCACGCACACTTTCGCCCTCCAACACCACGACGTCGACCCGCTTGCGGGCCTCGACGTAGCGCGGGTCGCGGGCGGCCCCGTCGTCGAACGCATGGGTGTACGGCAGCTCGGGGATGCCGCCCACCAGCAGACCCGCGACGCCCTGGCAGATGCTGAACTTCGCCTGCTCACCGCTGACCGGTTCCCGGTACGGGGCGATGCGGTCGGCCCAGGGCGTCACCCGCAACTCGATCGACTCGATGTCGTTGGGCCCAATACCGTTGTCGCGCATGATCTCAATGGTGCCGTGAATGGTCTGGTGGGTGACCCCGCACGAGCCGTACTGCTTGGGTGCCACGCCCGCCAGCTCCAGGAACAGCCGCTCACCCAGGCCGGCCGTCAGCTTCGCCTCGTCATACGGCCTGGCGCCGGCCTCGCCGGCGAACTGCACACCCCACGAATAGTTGCCGTCGAGGTAGTCGGTGCACGCGGTGAAGCCGGCGGACGCGACCTGCGCGGCGAATACGCCAGTGCGCGCCGGAATTCCGGCCTCGTGCACGTGGGCCATCGACCCGCAGCCGCGGGTGCTGCCATTGCCCAGCGGCAGCGCGGTGCCCATCGCGTTGCGCAGCTGGTTGATGTCGAGACCGAACAGCCGGCCTGCGGCGACGACAGCGCCGCCCGGCCCGACCAGGGAGATCCCCATGAACCCGCGGTCGCAAGCGCCGATGCCGGCCATGCCGAGCCTGCCCTGCATCTCGATGCCCGCGACGACGGCGGTGATGAAGTCGCGGCCGGAGCTGTTCTTGTACTCGCCCACCGCGAGCGCCGCGACGATTGGAGGGATCAATCCGGTGCCAGGCAGGGTGCCGTAGGACTCCAGCTCGTCGGCATGCGCAAGGGATCCGTTGACGTAGGCGGCATCGGCGATCGACGTCTTGAACCCGCCGCCGATGACGCTGGCCTGATCGGCGGCGCCGAGCTGGCGGGCGTAGTCGACAAGCAGCCTGCTCACCGGCTGGGCGTGCGCGAGTGTCATGTGCCCGAGGCATTCCAGAGTGAAGATCTTGAGCAGCTCCACCGCGTCGACGGGCAGCTCTTCATAGCGCAGGCCGACGAGATATTCGGCAAGAGCCTGCGTGTTACCCGTCTTCGCCATCGTGGGCGCGCCCATAATCGTCCCTTATCTTCCTAGGTCCCGGGCAACGCTGAGGCGGCGCAGCCGCCCGTCTGGGGCACGCCGCCCTGGCATGTCTCGATTTGGCCGATCTCGCCGCGCGGACTCATTGCGCGGCCGTGGCCACCGGCACCGCGGACTTCTGCACCTGTTCCCAATTGTCGAATACCACAGGGTATTTCACATACCGGGGGATGTCCTCCACCTCGAACTTGCTCATGTCCTTGTCGAGGCCGACCGGTGGGTTGTCGGGGTCGGGACGCACTCCCGCGGTCATCAGCTTGCGCAGCAGCTCCAGGTGCGCGCCACCCTGGCCGTCGTTACCGACCACCACACGCAGCCCGTAGCACTGGTGGGTGCCGACACCGAAGCCGAGGCCGTAGCGCGGCGTGCCGTTGGCCGGCGTCGGCCGGTTGGGGTTGAATCCCATTGCGTCCGGTCCGAACACGTCGGTGTCGCGGTTGGCCTTCACGTACTCGATCCGCAACTCTTGGCCGGGGTGGATTTTCCTACCGTCGGACAGCTCGTCCTCCTCCAGCGCCAGCCGCGTGGTGTACGGCGAGAACGTGGCGCGCATCCGGATGATCTCCTGCAGAGAGTGCAGCAAGAACGTCGGATCGGTCCTGCGCGGGATGTCCTCCGGGTGGCTGGCCAGCCAGGTCTGGACTAGATCGATGGTGTGCACGATCGACTGGGTGCTGGTGCTCACCGAGGCCGCGAACAGCAGCGTCGACTCGACGACGGCGTTGGATTCGTCCTCCCACTCCGGCGCGAGGCCGGCGGCCACCATCTTGAGCAGGCTGTTGGGCACGTCGTCCTCGGCGAGCTCGCCCACCTCGATCCGGGCGCGCTGTTCGCGGTGCCAGGCCAGCGAGGGTTCGAAGAACTCCTTGACATACTCGGACTTGGCTCGCAGCGCCCGCTGGTTCACCTGGTCGCGGTCGTCAAGGAAGGCCGAGCTGGTGCCTGCGGCGATCGGTCCGGCGAACGAGCGCATCAGCGCGAGCCGATCGTCGGTGTCCAGGCCGATCAGGCCGATGAGCCGCGCGGTGAAGTGAATGAACACCCGCTCGAGGAATTCGACGAGGTCGATCCCGCGCTTGCCGTTCGCATCGGGTTCGGCCAGCCGCAGCGCCATCAGCCGGTCGGCCTCGGGCAGCACGATGTCCTCGCGGATGCCGTCCAGCGCGTCGGCGCGGACCAGCGGGTTGAGCAGCTTGCGGCGGCGGCGGTGCGACTCGCCTTCGAGAAACATCATCGAAGCGCCGAGGAATTCACGGACGTTGATCTCGCCGTTGACCTCGTCGCTCTTACGGCCAGCGAACAGGTCGGGGCTGTGCGTGACCGCAGTCTTGGAGCGCAGCAGCTTCGACACGTCGGCCAGCCGATTCACCGGCGCGAAAGGACATTTCGCGCCGTCCGCTGGTTCCGCCGGGGTCGCTTCATCGCCGGCAGCGGGCTCAGTCATGGGACATTCCTCCTTCACTCACTTTTGAACAATGGCACTCGTCCGAGGCGCTGTCAACTGCTATGTTGACTGGCGTGACCCGGGACAGCCAGACACCGGTCGTCGTCGTCGGCGCCGGCCTCGCGGGCAGCCGCACGTGCACCGAGCTGCGCAGGCTCGGCTACTCCGGGTCGATCGTGTTGATCGGCGGCGAGCCCAACCTGCCCTACGACCGGCCGCCGCTGTCCAAGGCGGTCATCCAAGGTAAGCGTGACTCCAAACCGCTTAAGGTTCGCTACGAAGAACTGGGTATTGACGTGCGGCTCGGGGTGGTGGCCGAATCACTAGAGCTGAGCAGCCGGCGCGTGCTGACATCGGCTGGCCCCGTTGAGTTCTCACGCCTGGTGGTCGCCACCGGCGCCACCCCGGTGCGGCTGCCCGGCGACGGCGAACAGCTCACGCTGCGCACCGACACCGAGGCGGTGGCCCTGCGCGACAGGTTAGTTCCTGGGGCACATGTCGCCGTGATCGGCGCCAGCTGGATCGGCGCCGAGGTGGCCTACGCGGCGTTGCAGCGTGGCTGCCGGGTGACCGGTCTGGAGTACCACCCCGCGCCTCTGGCGCAGGCCCTTGGCAGCGCACTCGGTAGCCGGTTCGCCTCCTGGTGGGACGGCGCCGAGCTGCGCACCGGCCAGGGCGTCACTGCGGTCGAACCTGACGGCGCGCACCTCGCCGGTGGCGAGCTGATCGCCGCCGACGTGGTGGTCACCGGCGTCGGGGTGCGGCCCGCCACCGGCTGGCTCGCGGGCAGCGGGCTGGAGCTGCTTCCGGCAGTGGCGGTCGACGAGCACCTGCGGGCCGACGGCGACACCGGCGTGTTCGCACTGGGTGACTGCGCAGCCTGGTGGTCACGCCGCTATGGGCGCCGCCTGAACGTGCAGCATTGGGACGACGCATACACCGCCCCGACGGTGGTGGCCGACGGGATCGTCAACGGCTCGGGCGCCCAACTGGTCCACGACCCCGTGCCCTACTTCTGGAGCGACCAGTTCGGCCACCGCGTCGAATACGTCGGCCACCACTATCCGGCCGATACGGTCACCATCGACGAGGACACCGAGGCGGGCTGGACAGCCCAATGGTACGACGCCGCCGGCGAACTGACCGCGGTGCTGGCCGTTGATCGGCCCAAGTACGTCGCCGCGGTCCGCACCGAATTGCTCGCTGCGTCCGACGCGCCGCTCACACGTCGATGATGATCTTGCCGTCCTCCGTGGTGACCGGGTAGGTCGCCACCGGATCTTCGGCGGGCAGACCGCTCACCTCGCCAGTGCGCACATTGAAACGCGAACCGTGCGCTGGACATTCGACGTCCTCGCCGTCGAGTTCGCCGTCGCTGAGCTCGATCTCGTCATGGCTGCACAGATCGCTGATCGCGAAGACCTCACCGCTGGCCAGCCGGACCAGGCACACGGGCACCCCGTTGGCCTCCACCCGCATCAGCGGCGTGTCGTCGAGATCGGTCAGGGCGGCGACGATGCACTTGGACATGGGATACCTCCTGGATAATTGCCGTCGGGAGCATCAGTACGAGTGACCGGCGGGCTGGTAATCGGGGGGCAACGTGATGGACTTGAGCTCGAGGAAACTCTCCAGACCCTCCACGTCGCGCTCATAGCCCAGCCCGGAGTCCTTGCGGCCGCCGAACGGCGCGCCACCACCCGACGGAGGGCCGCCGTTGACCGAGCAGGTTCCGGTCACGATGCGCGAGGCGATCTCGATGCCCTGCTCGGGTTCGTGGGCAAACACGGCCCCGCCCAGGCCATAGCGGCTGTCGTTGGCGATGGCCACGGCTTCCCGCTCGTCGCGGTAGGTCATCACCGACAGCACGGGTCCGAAGATCTCCTCCTGGGCGATGGCCATCGTGGGATCGACGTCGACGAAGATGGTCGGCTCGACATACCAACCGCGGGGCTGATCGGCGGGGCGCCCGCCGCCCAGTACCACCCGCCCCCCCTGGGCGATGCCCGACTCGATGAAATGCTCGACGACCCGACGCTGATGCGCCGCGGCCAATGGGCCGAAGTCGGTATCGGTGTCGTGCGGGTCGCCGACCTTCATTTGCGACACGTAGTCGACTAGCTGCGCGACCAACCGGTCGCGGTCGTCCTCCTGGACGATGACGCGGTTGGTGGAGACGCAGATCTGCCCGCTGTTGCGCAGGGATCCGCCGATCAGCGCCGGCAAGAACCGGGTCATGTCGACCCCTGGCAGGATGACCGCCGCCGACTTGCCGCCGAGCTCAAGGGTCACCCGGCACAGCCGCTCGGCGCAGGCGGCGGCGATGGCCCTGCCGGCCTGGACGCTTCCAGTGAACGTCACATGGTCGATACCGCGGTGCCCCACCAAGTAGGCGCCTTCGTTGACGCCGCCGTTGACGATGCTGACCACGCCTTCGGGGATGCCCGCGTCCACGACGGCGTCGCCGATCAGGTAAGCGCTGAGCGGGGCTTCTGGCGCGGGCTTGAGCACGATGGGGCAGCCCATCAGCAGCGAAGGAAACAGTTTCGAAAGCTCCACCATCACCGGCGAATTCCACGGTGTCACCCCGGCGGTGACGCCGATCGGCTCCCGCAGCACCAGCACTTTGCCGACCGTTCCGTCGCGCACCTCGCGCAGTGCGATCCGCTCGGCGTCCTTGATCATCCGTTCCAAAAACGGCGCGATGGCGTCGAAGTTTTCAACGACGAACCGGAATGGTGCACCCATTTCATCGATCTGGGCGCCCACGATCGCATCGCGGCGGGCGTCTAACCCGGCGACCAGCCGACGCAGGTACTGTGCGCGCTCGCTGACACTGAGCCGCGGCCACGGTCCGATGTCGAGCGCTTCGCGCGCGGCGGCGATGGCGGCATCGATCTCCTCGGGTAGCGCCACCGGTACCCGGCCGACCAGCTGTTCAGTCGACGGTGAGATGACGTCGATGGTCTCGCCACCCTTGGCGTCCACCCACCTACCCGCGATGAAGTGGTCGGTGCGTCCGAAAAACATGGTCAGCGCTCCTGTCTGGACCCGCGACGACGGACGCCGGGCCGGCACCGACCGCGACCGTCAACGCACATGTTGACAAGTGTATCGCATGGATGCTCGCTTCAGTAGATGCCGCGGGCCGACGTACCCAGGCCGAGCTCCAGCACCTGGCCGGTCATCAGACCCCGGTCGGTGACCAGGTACAGCAGGGCACGCGAGACATCCTCGGGCTGCAGGAACCGCACCCCGTTGAGGCCGTAGTCGAGATCGTCGAGCCGCCTGCGGAAGTCCCGCTCGGTGGGGTTGGCGATGTCGGGGACGAAGATGTCGTAGGTCTGCTGGTTGAAGAAGAGGTCGGTCTCCACCGCGCCGGGCGCCAGCGCGTTGACGGTGATCCCGTCGCTTGCCAGCTCCAGTGCGGTCGTCTTGACCAGCCCGATGACCCCCCACTTTGCGGCGATGTAGTGTCCCATGTTTGGCGCGGTGTTGCGCGCGCCCATCGAGGTGGTTGCGACGATGCGGCCGAACTTCTGGTGGCGCATCTGTGGGATGACCGCCCTGATGGCCTTGAAGACACCGGTCAGGTTGGTCTCGATGATGCTGTGCCACAGGGTATCCGAGGTCTCTTCGACCGTGGAGAAGTCGATGACGCCGTGGTTGGCGACCAGGATGTCGAGGCTCCGAAAGTCCGCGACCGTGCGCGCCACCGCGTCGTTGAGCTGCTCGGTGTCACGCGCATCGACCTGCAGCCCCTCCGCGCGCACGCCGTACTCCCGGACCAGCTTCACCGTCTCGGCGAGATCATCGGCGCTGGCCAGCCGGTAACCGAGCTCCGGCAGGTCGGCGGCGATGTCGATGACCACGACGTCGGCGCCCTCGGCGGCCAGCGCAAGCGCGTGGGCGCGACCCTGCCCGCGGGCACCCCCGGTGATGAAGGCGACCCGCCCGTCCAGCTGTCCCATGGCTACTCCCTTGTCAGATCGCGTGTTAGGCGCTCTTCCACTGCACCGACGCCACGCCGTTGGTGTCAACGAACTCAGCGACCACCCGTGCGCCGACAGTCACCGGCGCAGCGCCGTCCACCAGGCGCCCCACGAGGTAGGGGCCGTCGTCGAGCTCGATCATCAGCACGGTGTACGGGATGTGCGCGCGCAGCTCGGCCGCAAACGCGCGGTGGTACACCACGAAGCTCCACACCGTTCCCGTCGGGGCGACCTCGACCCAGGCGGTGTCGCGGCTACGGCACTCGGGGCAGCCGCTCAACGGCGGCCACCGCAGCGCCTTGCACCAATTGCAGCGCTGCACAACGAGCCTGCCCTGCGCGGCAGCCTCGAAGAACGGGACCGTCAACGGGTCATCGGTAGGCGAAAGTCCGGTCACTGGCCAACGCTTTGATTGGTGGACAGCACTGACGCCGCCGCCTTCACAAACCCGTGACTTGAGCAGTACATCCCGATCTCGGGAGCGTCGAGCTGGCGTTCGCCCGCCTGACCGCGCAGCTGCCGGACCGCCTCGACGACGTGCATCCAGCCCCAGGTGTAGCTCTCCGAGAGCTGTCCGCCGTGGGTGTTGAGCGGCAGCGACCCGCCAGGCAGCGTGTGACCTTCAGCCAGGAACGGACCGCCCTCGCCGATACCGCAGAAGCCGTAGTACTCCAGCATCTGCAGCGACCAGAGCGCCGTCGGATCCTGGATGTAGAGCGCATCGATGTCGGCCGGGCGCAGGCCGGTGCTCGCCCAGATCGCCGTGGCCGAGTCCCGCAGCCACGGGCGCATCAGGTTCTCCGGGTTGTGTTCGCCACGCACCCCTGCGTACTCCGCCATGCCCGAGATGTACACCGGCGGATTCGGCAGTTGCCGCGCGCGCTCGGCGGTGGTGACCACGAGCGCGACGCCGCCATCGGAGATCATCGTGACGTCCGAGCGGCGCAGCGGGTCGACCATGTACGGCTCGGCCAGGTATTCGGCCATGCTCATCGGCGTGCGGAAGATCGCGTTGGGGTTGTCCTGCGCCCAAACACGTTGCCCCACAGCCAGCATGCCGAACTGCTCGTCGGTGGTGCCGTAGATCGCCCTGTGCCGCTGCAGGGCCA
>DASQRI010000568.1:0-12927 GCA_035642975.1 Mycobacterium sp. | reverse complement strand
ACCCACAGCAACCCCGCGATAGGTGACGTTGGCGTTTTTGTACAGCCCGCCGCCGGCAACGAAGTTGGCCGTCACCCGGTAGGTGCCGATGCCCATCGCGGCCGGCAACCGTAAGTAGAAGATCGCCATGATGACGACGGTGACCACCGTGACCACCGCGAAGATGGCCAGTTGAACTTTCGTCAGGCGGTCCAGCATCAGTGGTTTCCTGCCGGAGTGCCAGGCGGAATCTTGAACGGGTCGGCAGCCTGTCCGGACAGGTTGGCCATCTCTCCCAGCAGGAAGTCCGGCGGGTTGAGAATGTCCTTCATGTGCAACATGTTTGGGTCCAGCGGCCACGATGTGGTGAAGAACGTCTCACCGAGCCGGCGCACGGTGAGGTCGAAGGTGGTGAACACGTTGAGGTAATCGCCGCGCACGGCCTGCTTGATACCGAAGTTCGGGAACGGGAACGTCAGCAATATCTGCAGCGAGGTGATGAAGTTCTGCCGGTTGTCAGCCAGCGACTTGGTGACCGAGTACAGGCTTTTGAGGTCCTCGGCGAAGTCCACTTTGGTCTGTGCGAGCACATGCGAGGCGACAGTCGCCACCTTCTTGAGCGCACCGAACGCCTCGACGATCTTGTCCCGGTTCTTGTTGAGCACCAGCAACGCCTCCGGCAGCGAATCCAGCGCACGCCCCAGACTGTCCTTGTTGCCCGCCAGGATCGCCGAGAACCGGTTCAAACCGTCGATGGCACCGATGATGTCGTTAACTTGCTTGTTCAATCCCGCCGTCAACTCGGCGAGCCGGGGCACCAGGTTGACGAACTGGCTTTCCCGTCCCGCTACCGCCTGGTAGCTCTCGTCGGTGATCTCCTGCAGCGCACCGAGATTGCCCTTGTTGACGACTACCCCGAGCGCCGAGAGCACCTCCTCGGTGGTGGGGTAGCGGCTGGTGCGCGACTCCTGAATGGTCGAGCCGTCCCTCAGCCTGCCTACCCCGGGCTGATTGGCCGGGGCTGCCAGCTCGACGTGCTGTGAGCCCAGCAGTGAGGTCTGCGCAACCCGGGCAATCGAATTGGCCGGCAGCGCCACGTTGCGGTCCAGCGCCAACTTGACCGCGGCGAAAAAGCTGCCGTCCGGCCGCTGGATGGCGTCGATGCCCGACACGCTGCCGACGGTGACGTCGTCGACCATGACCGGTGAGTTCTGCGGCAGTGTGGCCACGTCGGCCAAGTCGACGGTGATCGAGTAGGAGCCCGGGCCATGACCGGCGGTGCCGGGCAGTGCGACCGAGTTCAGACCGCCGAACTGGCAGCCGGCCAGCAGCGCACTACCGGCAGCCAATGCGCTGCCGCGCAACCAGATTCGCCTCATCTGCCGGCCCCCTGCTCGGCTGGCAGCGGCGCGGGTCCCGGTCCGGCCGGAGCCGGTCCCGGCCGCGGACCGAACGGGACCGTCGCCGGTGCGGGCGCACCCGGCGCGGGACCGCTGTTCGGCGCGGGCGGGATCAACAAAGCCTGCAGGTCCACCGAGCTCGGCGGGCGCACTCCTGGCGCGGGTACCCACTTCAGGTCTGGAATCGGTGTCTGTGCCTTGGCCTGGGTGGCCGGCGTGTCGTAAATGATCTGGCCCTTGTACGCGGTGATGTTGTTGATCGGGTGGAACATGATCGGCGGGTAGTTGAACGTCAGCCGGCGCAGCGGTGGGCCCAACCGCTCCCGACAGATTTCGGCGCGCTTGTAGTACTCCGGTGCGACCAGTCCAGCGGCGGTGTCGAAGGATCCGCCGCAGATGAACTGGACCGGGTTGGAGAACTCGGGGATCGATATCAGGCCATTGAGCGTGCCCTGAGCGGGATCGTAGATGTTGTAGAAGTTGGCGATGCCGGGGCCCGCGACGTGCAGCACCTGCTCGATGTCCTCGCTTTGATCACTCAATACTTTGGTCAGGTCGTTGAGTTTGTCGACCGTCCCGATCAGTGTCGAGTTGTTCTGCTGCAGAAAGCCTTTGACATCGATCAGCGCCTGGTTGAGCGTGCCGAGGGTGTGATCCAGGTGGGTCGAGCTGTCGGCGAGCACCTGCGACACCGAGGCCACGTGTCCGGAGAACGAGACGATCTGTTCGTTACTCGACGACAGCGCGTTGACCAACACCTGCAGGTTTTTGACCGTACCGAAGATGTCGGTGCGTGAATCCCCAAGCCGGCCAGCGGCTTGCGACAGCTCGCGCAGGGCGTTGTGGAAGGAGTCGCCGTTGCCGTTGAAGGTGTCGGCAGCCTGGTTGATCACCTTGCCCAGCGGTCCCTGCAGCTGCCCGGCCGCGGGACTCAACTGCTTGGCCAGATCGCTTAGTGCCGCTTTGACCTCGTCCCATTCCACCGGCACCGCGGTGCGCGACAGCTCGATGGTGGCCCCGTTGGGCATCACCGGTCCGCTGGTGTAGGCCGGTGCAAGCTGGATGTAGCGTGCCGCAACCAGATTGGGCGCCATGATGACGGCCCGTGCATCCTGGGGGACCTTGACGGCGCTATCGACCGACATGGTCACCTTGACGTCTGCGGCGCGCGGTTCGATCGACGCGATCTCGCCGACCGGCACGCCGAGAATACGGATCTGGTCGCCGGGATACAGCCCGACCGCGGAGGTGAAGTATCCAACGATCTTGTTGCCGGATCGGCCCGGCCACACCACCAAGGCGCTCACCGCAAGGAACACGGCAAGCAGCATGACCAGCGTCAGCCGCAACCCGCGGCGATGTCCCTGGAGGGCAGAAAAGAGGGTCATGGCGACTGCGGCCTTATCCGCCAGCGCTCCTGCACCAGTCCGCGCAGGTAGTCCGCGAAGCTGTTGGGAAGCTTGCCCGGCTGGAACACGGCGTCGAACATCATGCCGACGATAGGTGCCGGCACCACGCCGTAGACGTTCACGTTGAAGCCCGGTCCGGAGCCGACCACCTCACCGAGCGTCGTCGCGTACGGCGGCAAGCGTTTTAGCGCCTCACTGATGTAGTCGCGGCGCTCGTTGAGATCGTCCAGCACGGTGTTGAGTTTGCTCAGCGCCGGGCCGAATTCCTTGCGGTTGTCGGCGACGAAGCCGGAAAGCTGCGCCGAGACGTCGTCGATGCCGCCGATCAGCTCCGCGAGAGCGGCACGGCGCGCATCGAGGGCAGCGAACAGCTGGGTACCGTCCTGGATCAGTTTGTTCACCTGACCGGCTCGCTCGGCCAGCACGGCTGTCACTGATTTGGCATGTGCCAGCAGGCTTTCCAATGCCTCGTCGCGGCGATTCAACGTGCGCGACAGCGAGGTCACCCCGTCCAGCGCGCCGCGCAGCTGCGGCGTGGCGTCGTGCAGGGCGTCGGTGAGAACCTGCAGCGACTTCTCGAACTGTGGCTTGTCCAAATCGCCGGCGTTGTGGCCGAGATCCTCGAGCGCGGAGCCCAAGGCGTACGGGGTCGTCGTGCGGCTCAGCGGGATGGTGGTGGTGGTACCGGTACCGGCCGGAGTGACCGCGAGCGACCGCTGACCGAGGATGGTTTGGGTGCGAATCGCCGCCAGCGATTGGTTGCCGACAGTGACGTGACGGTCCACGGTGAACGTGACCTTGGCGGTGTCTCCGGCCAATGCGAGCGATTGCACCTGGCCGACCTTGATTCCCGACACGTAGACGTCGTTTCCATCAGTGAGGCCGCCGGCGTCGGCGAAGTAGGCGGTGTAAGCGCGGCCCTGCGGCCAGAACGGCAACCCGGTGTAACCGAACGCGACCAACACGACACACAGCACCAGGGTCACACCGAAGATGCCGGTGCGGAGAGGGTCCCTTTCCTGTCTGCGATCTGCCTCACTTGGCAAAAGCGCACCTCCCCTTGCTCGGATCCGGCTGGCCGCCCATCGGGATCAGGATGTCGCTACCGGCCGGCCCGTTGATCTTGAGTGACACCGTGCAGAAGTAAATGTTGAAATACGCCCCGTAAGCGCCGAGCGCGGACAGCCGTAGGTAGTCCTCGCCCAGCTGCTCGATGTCGTTGTTCACCTCGGGCATCCGATCGCTGATCTCGTTGGCGATCGGTCGAATGTTTTCGATGTTGCCCTGCAACGGCCGGCGCCCGCGTTTCAGAAACTCGGTCAGGTCCGAGGTCGTCGAAGCCAGCGGCGGGATGGCGCCGGCCACCGCGTCGCGGCCTTGCGCCAATCCGGTGATCAGCTTCTGCAGCTCATCGATGGTGGCCGAGAACTGTGCTCCCTTGGCGTCGACGGTGCTCAGCACGGCGTTGAGGTTGGTGATCACATCGCCGATCACCTGGTCACGGGCACCCAGCGCTGACCCGAATGCGTTGGTGTCGGCCAGCAGGTTCGACAGCGCCCCACCCTGGCCCTGCAGCAGCTCGATCACGTAGCTGCTGACCGTGTTGATCTTGTCGGCGTCCAAACCCTTCAGAACTGGCCGCAGGCCGCCGAGGAGTGCGTCGAGGTCCAGCGCCGGCTGGGTGTGCTGTTGATCGATGGTCGCCCCCGGCGGGAGCTTGCGCAGCTCTCCGGGACCCGAGGTAATTTCCAGGAACCGGTCGCCGACGAGGTTGTCGTAGCGAATCAGCGCCCGCGTCGAGGAGTACAGGGTGTAGCGCTTATCCACGCTGAAAGCCACGTCCACCGTGTTGTCGGGGTTGAGCTTGACATCCTTGACCGAACCCACCGGCACACCGGCGATGCGAACCTTCTGCCCGCCCTTCAACCGCGTCGCGTCGATGAAGTTGGCGTGGTAGGTCTTTGACGGACCGAAGCGGAACTCGCCGAAAATCACCACCAGACCAACGGCTACCAAGAGCATGGTGACCGTGAAGATGCCGACCTTCACCATCATCGAGCGCTGCGACTCGTAGCCGCCGGCCATCAGAAGTCGTCCCGTTCGGCGAACGAGCCGTGGAACAGCCACTGCAGCGTCGAGGGCGCATCCACCTGCATTTCGGTGAACGGCTCATACGGGATGTTGGCGTTGTCGGTGACCAGGAACGGCGCGCGGAACCATGACCCGCCGTTCTGCTTGGTGGGTATGTCGGGTAGCCCGCGGCAGTTCGGGCCGCCGGAAGCGTTGACGATCGGCAGGCTCTCCGGGTACGTGTACGACGGCGCGCCCAGGACGAAGCTCGACGAGGTGAACAAGCCCGCTTTTGTGACACCGATCACCGGGGCGAACTCTCGGATACCCCGCGCGATGCCGCCGAACAGACAGCCGAACTCGGGCGAATAGTCACCGGCGACCTTCAGCGGTGCTCGTAGCCGTTTGAGGGCGTCGATCAGGTCCTGCTCGGCGGGCGCCAACGTGTCATAGGCGTTGTTGGACAACCCGATTGCGGCCAGCAAGCTGCGATTCAGGTTGCTCTGTTGGTCCACGACCGTCCTGGCGATCGTCGGCGTGTTGTTGAACACCGTGACCAGGTCAGGCGCCGCATCGGCGTAGATGTTGGCCACCGTGGCCGTCTTCCGGAAATCCTGCTGCAGAGCCGGGAGCTTCGGATTCGTCTGCAGCGCAAGGGTATTCAGCCCTGACAGCAAATCGCCCAGGTCATTGCCGTGTCCCCGTAAGCCTTCGGCGACCGCGCTCAGCGTCCCGTTCAGCTCGACCGGGTCAATCTTGTGCAGCAGATCGGTGAGCGACTGAAACAGCGTGTTGACCTCCAGCGAGACCGCCGAGGCCGCCAGGTGCGCGCCCGGGCGAAGGGAGGTCGCCAGCGGCGACTTGGGTGGAATGAACTCCACTGACTTGGCACCGAAAATCGTGTTGCTGGCGATGTGGACCGCCGCGTTGGCCGGAACGTAGCGCAGCTCGCCGCTGTCGATCGCCAAGCTCAGCTGCGCCCGGTCGTCGGTGTAGCTGATGTTGTCGACCTTGCCGATCTGGATGCCGCGGTACTTGACCTTGCCGCCGCGGTCCATTTCCAGCCCGGCTCGCGGCGCGGTGACGGTGACGGTGTCGATCGGGGAGAAAGCGGCGGTGTAGGACAGGTAGGTCAGCACGGCGAACGCCACCAACAGAGAGGCCAGCAGCGCTGCTGCCAGCCTCACATGTGTGCGTTGTGCACCGGTGCTCGCCATCGTCCCCCTTTACCGGCTTCTTCTCATTGCGCTACGCGTCCCTCTCGCCGCTGCGCGGCTGGGGGACCCCCACTGCATCGTCACCCGCCTCATCCCGAGAGGTTGAAATTACCGGACGCGCCGTAGACAGCCAGCGAGATGAACAAAGTAATAACGACGACCACGATCAGCGACGTGCGCACCGCCTGGCCGACCGCCAGACCGACACCCACCGGACCGCCAGAAGCGTTGTAGCCGTAGTACGTATGGATCAGCATCACTCCGATCGACATCACAATGGCTTGCAGGAAGGACCACAACAAATCGGTCGGTATCAGAAACGTGTTGAAGTAGTGGTCGTACAGACCGGCCGACTGCCCGTTGATGAACACCGTGGTGAACCGTGCGGCGAAAAACGACGCCAGCACCGCAAGCGAGTACAGCGGCACGATCGCGATCAAACCCGCGATCAGCCGGGTGGACACCAAGTAGGACACCGAGTGCACGGCCATCGACTCGATCGCGTCGATCTCCTCGGCGACCCGCATCGCTCCCAACTGGGCGGTGGTGCCGGCGCCGATGGTGGCGGCCAACGCGATACCGGCCACCACGGGGGCGACGATCCGGACGTTGAGAAACGCGGACAGAAATCCCGTCAGCGCCTCGATGCCGATGTTGCCCAGTGACTCATAGCCCTGCACCGCGATCACACCGCCGGACGCCAGCGTCAAAAACGCTGCGACGCCGACGGTTCCGCCGATCAACACCAATGCGCCTGTGCCCATGGTCATTTCGGCGATCAGCCGAATCGTCTCTTTCCGGTAGCGGGTGAGTGCGTTCGGGATGTAGCGCATCGATTCGCCATAGAACAGCGCCTGCTCGCCGAAGGTGTCGACCGGCCCGGCGAACCGGGAGAAGAAGCGGCGGATGCGCAGCGTGGCGTCGTAGGTCATTGGCGCCACTCCTCAACGCCGGCCATGCTGGCGTCTTCGTCGTTGCCGCGGCTCACGTGTTCACCGGGCCAGCACTCGGACACCGATCGCGGTCATGATCACGTTGATCACGAACAGGCAGATGAATGCGTACACCACCGTCTCGTTGACGGCGATTCCCACGCCCTTCGGCCCGCCCTTGACCGTCAGCCCCCGGTAACAGCCGACCAGTCCGGCGACCACACCGAACAGCAACGCCTTGATCTCGGAGAGCACCAACTCGCCGAGGTGGGTCAGCACGGTCAGGCCGTTGACGAACGCACCCGGGTTGACGCCCTGCAGCAAGACGGAGAAGACATAGCCACCGGCGATGCCGATCGCCGACACCAACCCGTTCAGCAGCAGCGCGACGAACGTCGACGCCAGCACCCTGGGCACCACCAGCCGCTGGATTGGGTCGATGCCCAGCACCCGCATCGCGTCGATTTCCTCGCGGATGGTGCGGGCACCCAGGTCGGCGCAGATCGCGGTGGCGCCGGCGCCGGCCACCACCAGCACGGTGACGACGGGTCCGAGCTGGGTGATGGTGCCGAACGCGGTACCCGCGCCGGACAGGTCGGCGGCACCGATCTCGCGCAACAAGATGTTGAGGGTGAATGCCACCAGGACCGTGAACGGGATAGCGACCAGCAGGGTCGGGATCAGCGAAACCCGGGCGATCATCCAGGTCTGGTCGAGGAACTCGCGGAATTGAAATGGTCGACGGCACATCGCGCGAAAGGTCTCCAGCGACATCTCTACGAAACCGCCCACGGCCCGTGCCGGGACCGCGAGCTGTTCGAACAACCTGGTTCCCTTCTCGCGCGGGTGTCGGCAAGTTCGAGAGCGAAGCCGCTGTCCCCCGGTTGGTGCCGCCTTGGCTTTTGTCTGAGCCGACGGCGCTCCGCGTGAGCCGGATCATACTAACTAGAACACGTTCGGAGTGTCAAAGAACGGCAAATTAGACAGATGTTAGTAGTTTTGCCAGGTCAGGGCTTTTGTGACGCAAGTCATCCTGCAACGTGTTCTAGTTTGCCCGCGACAATGCCGGGGCTCTCGGCTGCCGGACGATCACTCCATCAATCCGGTGGCCGCGAAGTTCCGCTCTGGATCGCGTCCAGCAAAGTATTCCTGCATCGCGTTGCTGAGCTCTTGCACGTCCCAGGCCTGCGCGTCCGCGGCGAACCGGTGCTCGACGCTGGGCGCCGACACCAACGTCACCTGTGGGCCGTAGACGATGAAAACCTGGCCGTTGACGTCCTTGGCCGCCGGAGATACCAGGAAGCGGACCAGGGTAACCACGTGCTCTGGCGAGAGCGGGTCGATCTCGCCGTCGGCGACCTCCGGCGCATCGCCGAAGACGTCGGCGGTCATCGCGGTTCTGGCCCGCGGACAGATCGCGTTTGCGCAAACCCCGTAGCGGCCCAGCGCCCGGGCCGCCGTCAGGGTGAGCGCCGAGATGCCCGCCTTCGCGGCTCCGTAGTTAGCCTGCCCGACCGGGCCCACCAGTCCAGCCTCCGACGAAGTATTGACGATGCGGCCGTAGACCGATCCGCCGGAGTCCTTGGCTTTTTGGCGCCAATAGGTGGCGGCGTTGCGAGTCAGCAGGAAATGGCCCCGCAGGTGCACGGCGATCACCGCGTCCCACTCCTCGTCAGACATGTTGAACAGCATCCGGTCGCGAGTGATGCCGGCGTTGTTCACCACGATGCTCAGGCCGCCCAGCCCGTCGGCGCAGCTGACCAGTTCGTCGGCGGTCGCGCGTTGGCTGACGTCGCCGGTGACAGCGACGGCCTTTGCGCCCGCGGTGGTGATCTCGTCGATGACGTCGGAGGCATCCAACGCGGCGGCGATGTCGTTGACGACGACGGTCGCGCCGGCGCGGGCCAAGCCGATCGCCTCGGCACGGCCCAGGCCGGCGGCCGCACCGGTCACCACCGCGACCTTTCCGGACAGATCGGTCGCATTCGTGCTGCTAGTCATTTGTGTACGCCGCTCCTCCTCATCGCTGGTGCTCTGCATCGTCGCCGGCGGTGTGTACGCCGCTCCTCCTCATCGCTGGTGCTCTGCATCGTCGCCGGCGGTTATGAATACCTCTAGTCTTCGCGGATCAAGGCAGCACGTGGACATTCCTGGATCGCCTGCTCGGCCAGCGCCTCCTGGTCGGCGGGAATCGGATCGGTCTTCACCACCGCATAGTCCTCGTCATCCAGGTCGAAGATATGCGGCGCGATTCCCAAGCACACCGCGTTGCCCTCACACCGGTCGTGGTCGACTATCACCCGCACGACGCCCTCCTAGAACGTGGCTTCCAATTCGGTATGCCCACCATACGACCCGTCCCGGGTGCGTCCGGGCGAACGGTCGCTGGACCCTCAGACTAGAACGTGTTACAACCAGGGTGGCGAATGGGTGGCCGTTGATGCAGGCTGCCGCGCAATTCACCTAGGACTGGAGGGCGGCGCAATGCGCATCAGTTACACCCCGGAGCAGGAGGAGCTGCGTCGCGAGCTGCGGTCGTACTTCGAAAAGCTGATCACACCGGAGCGTCGCGAGGCGCTGAGTTCGACGTCGGGTGAGGTCGGCGAAGGCAACGTCTATCGCGAGACGGTCGCCCAGATGGGCAAGGACGGGTGGCTCACCCTGAACTGGCCCAAGGAATACGGCGGCCAGGACCGCACCCCGATGGATTCGCTGATCTTCACCGATGAGGCCGCGATCGCCGGCGCACCGGTGCCGTTCCTGACCATCAACAGCGTCGCGCCGACGATCATGGCGTTCGGTACTGAGGAGCAGAAGAAGTTCTACCTGCCGAAGATCGCCTCCGGGGATCTGCACTTCGCCATCGGCTATTCCGAGCCGGGCGCGGGCACCGACCTGGCCAGCCTGCGGACCACCGCGGTGCGCGACGGCGACGATTATGTGGTCAACGGCCAGAAGATGTGGACCAGCCTGATCGCCTATGCGGACTACGTCTGGTTGGCAGCCCGCACCAACACCGAAGCCAAAAAACACCGCGGCATTTCGATGCTGATCGTGCCGACAAGTTCCGAAGGCTTTTCCTGGACGCCGGTGCACACCATGGCCGGCGTCGACACCAGCGCCACCTACTACCAGGACGTCCGCGTCCCGGTGGCCAACCGGGTCGGTGAGGAGAACGGCGGCTGGAAGCTGGTCACTAACCAACTCAACCACGAGCGCGTCGCGCTGGTGTCGCCGATGCCGATCATCATGGCGCTCAACCAGGTTCGCGAGTGGGCGCAGAACACGAAGGACGGCACCGGCGCGCGGCTGATCGATTCCGAGTGGGTGCAGATCAACCTGGCCCGGGTGCACGCCAAGGTCGAGGTCCTCAAGCTGATCAACTGGGAGCTGGCGTCCGCGGAGTCCGCGTCCCCGTCGCCGGCGGACGCTTCGGCGGCCAAGGTGTTCGGCACCGAGCTGGCCACCGAGGCCTACCGCCTGCTGATGGAGGTGCTGGGCACCGCGGCGACCCTGCGACAGGATTCGCCCGGCGCGCTGCTGCGCGGGCGGGTCGAGCGGATGCACCGGGCCTGCTTGATCCTGACCTTCGGCGGCGGCACCAATGAGGTGCAGCGCGACATCATCGGCATGGTGGCGCTCGGCCTGCCCCGAGCCAACCGCTAACGAATTCTGGAGAACCCATGGACTTCTCGACAACCGAAGCCGCGCAGGACCTCGGCGGTCTGGTGACCACCATCGTGGACGCGGTGTGCACACCCGACCATCAGCGCCAACTCGACGGCCTCGATCAGCGGTTCGACCGCGAGCTGTGGGGCAAGCTCGTCGACGCCGACATCCTCTCCACCGCTGCGCCAGAGTCGTTGGGCGGCGGCGGTTTCGGCGTGCTCGAGGAGGTCGCCGTGCTGGTGGGGCTGGGCCGCCAGTTGGCTGCCGTGCCCTACCTGGAGTCGGTGGTGCTGGCGGCCGGTGCGCTGGCCCGGTTCGGCGCAGACGAACTCCAACAGGAATGGGGCGTTCCCGCGGTGAACGGGGAGAAGATCCTCACGGTCGCGCTGGACGGCGAGATGGGTGACGGGCCGGTGCAAGCCGCGAATTCCGGTGACGGCTACCGGCTGTCCGGAACGCGCACCCAGATCGCTTACGGACCGGTGGCCGATGGATTTTTGGTACCGGCCGAAACCGATTCCGGTACCGCCGTTTTCCTGGTTGCCGCCAATGACCCGGGTGTCTCGGTGACCGCGCTGGACACCACCGGTCTGGGCAGCATCGGGCATCTCCGACTGGACGGTGTCGAGCTGGAGCGGCAACGCCTCATCGGCGGTGAAGCCGTGGTGAGCTGGATTGCGACGTTGGACGTGCTGGGCCGCACCGCGTTTCAGCTCGGCGTGCTGGACCGCGGGCTGCAGTTGACCGCCGAATACGCCCGCACCCGTGAACAATTCGACCGTCCGATCGGCAGCTTCCAGGCCGTGGGCCAACGGCTGGCGGACGGCTACATCGACGTCAAGGGACTGCGGCTGACACTGACCCAGGCGGCGTGGCGGCTCAGCGAGGACCTACCGGCCGACACCGAGGTCGCCACCGCCGCATTCTGGGCGGCCGACGCCGGACATCGGGTGGCGCACACTATCGTTCACATCCATGGCGGCGTCGGCATCGACACCGACCATCCGGTGCACCGATACTTCTTGGCCGCCAAGCAAACCGAGTTCGCGCTCGGCGGTGCCACCGGGCAACTGCGAAAGATCGGCCGCGAACTGGCGGACACCCCCGCCTAGCTGTGACACCCCAGCTTCCCACCGTCGCCGACCTGCTGGCTCCGCTGGCTGATATCGACGATCGGGGCGTCTTCTTCGAGGATTCGTTCGTCAACTGGCGCAATCATCTCCGCCATGGCGCCGCGGTGGCGGCGACGCTGCGCGAGCGCCTGCACCCGGACCGGCCGCCACACGTCGGTGTGCTGCTGGAGAACACGCCGTTCTTCTCCGCAGTTCTGGTCGCCGCGGGGATGTCCGGCATTGTCCCGGTGGGCCTCAACCCGGTGCGCCGCGGCGCAGCGCTGGAACGCGACATCGGCCACGCCGAGTGCCAGCTGGTGCTGGCGGACACCAATTCGGCTGCGACACTGGGTGATATCGGCCACATCAACGTCGATTCCACCGCATGGGCGGATGAGGTGGCCCAACACCGCGACGGCGAGCTGCGCTTCCGGTCCGCCAAGCCCGAAGACCTGTTCATGTTGATTTTCACGTCGGGTACCAGCGGTGAGCCCAAGGCGGTCAAATGCAGTCACGGCAAGGTCGCGATCGCCGGGCTGACGATGACCGATCGGTTCAGCCTCGGGCGGAGCGACGTCTGCTATGCATCGATGCCGCTGTTCCATTCGAACGCGGTGCTGGTGGGATGGGCGGTCGCATTGGCCTGCCGCGGGTCAATGGTGTTGCGGCGCAAGTTCTCCGCGTCTGGCTTTATCCCGGATGTCCGCCGCTACGGCGCCACCTACGCCAATTACGTGGGCAAGCCGCTGTCGTATGTGCTCGCCACGCCCGAACGTCCGGACGATGCCGACAATCCGCTGCGGGCGGTCTACGGCAATGAGGGGGCACCCGGCGACGTCGACCGTTTCGCCGCCAGGTTCGGGTGTCTTGTCATCGACGGGTTCGGATCGACCGAGGGTGGCGTGGCGATCGGCCGCACACCGGATACCCCGGCCGGCGCCCTGGGTCCGTTGCCCGACGGCATCGAGATCATCGACGTCGACACCGGTCAGCCCTGTCCGGTCGGGGTGACCGGCGAGCTGGTAAACGCCGGCGGCCCAGGGCGATTCGAGGGCTACTACAACGACCCCGAAGCCAACGCGCAGCGGATGGCCGGCGGCGTGTACCACAGCGGCGACCTGGCCTACCGCGATGAGGCA
>DASQRI010000567.1:0-6257 GCA_035642975.1 Mycobacterium sp. | reverse complement strand
AAACTCGGGTTCGGTTGTGGTCTCCGAAGCGATCGCTCCGCTGGTGCGCGATTACTTCGAACTCGAGTTTCGGCCCGCTCAGTCCGTCAAGGGAGTCGACGAGCCCGTCGAGCATTACCAAGTCATCGGTGAACGCGTCATACTTACGCGGATACCGTTGGGCCCCTTGGTCGGCCGCGATCGCGAGTTGCAATACCTACGATCAGCGTGGACAGATGCGGAAAGTAGCTCACTGAGCACTCCGGGAGTCGGCTTCGTCGGCGAGGCCGGAATGGGCAAAAGCCGACTGGCTACCGTCGCGGCCGACTTGGCCGAACAATCGGGCCGCCCGGTGCTTGCCTTGATCGGATCGCCGTTTCACACCGACGCCGGCCTATACCCCGTTCGCGCTCTGCTCGAGCAGCGCTGCGGGATTGAGCGGTCAACCGAGCAAATCGAGCGGCTGCGCTTGCTGGAAAACGAAGTGCGGGCAAGGGGACTCGATCCGGAATCGACGGTCCCGTTGTTGGCACCGGTGTTGGGCATTGCCGCCGAACATGGCTATCAACCGGCGAGAGCCGAGGGCGCCAGGCTCTACGAGCAAATCATCGAAGCCATCGTCGGCTATCTGTTTGCCTGCATCGGCGGGGACCCGGCAGTGGTGTTTGCCGAAGATCTGCAGTGGTTCGATCCATCAACGCTGAAAGTCGTTGAGTCGCTGCTCCGCACAAGCACCGGCCGGCTACTTGCCGTGTTGACCGGACGTGACATCGCCTCATTTCCAAACATTCCCGAGCTCAAGACTTTTCAACTCGCGCCGTTGTCGGTCGACGAAACCGACAAGCTGATTACCGCGCTGGACCCGATGTTGTCCGGCGACGAACGGGCCGAAGTCCGTCGCCGCTGCGATGGCGTGCCGCTCTACATCGAAGAGGTCGTCACCAAGCTGCATGAGCAGCCCACTGACGAGGCGCGGTGGGCGCGCGTGCCCGACGCGCTCTACGAGCCGTTGTTCGCGCGGCTTCGCGCCAGCGACACCACGATTCAGGTGGTCGAGGCGGCGGCGACCATCGGCCGCGAATTCGACCGGGACATTTTGCGGAGCGTCCTCGACATGACCGAATCCGCTCTCGACGATGCGATTCGCGATCTCGAGGCTGCGCTTGTTTTCGAGCCGACGGCGATGGACCACTGGAGGTTTCGCCACGAGCTGCTCCGCGAGGTCGCCTATGAGCTGCCACCGCCCAGCGTGCGCCGCACGCTGCACGGCCGGGCGGCCGACGCGCTCGTCGGCGGCTCCGATCATCCCGACTGGCACCTGGTCGCCACGCACTACGAACACGCGGAACGCTTCGACGAGGCCGCGAATGCTTACCGGCAGGCAGCGCACGATGCGCGGGGCCGAGGCGCCCTCGACGAAGCCCGGGCGCACCTCACCCGTGCCATTGCACAGATCGAGCGTGCGGTGCCCGGTCCAGCGCGCGACCGGCGCGAGATAAGGCTGCGCCTTCGGCGCGGGTTCCTCGCGTCGGCGGCAGAAGGAACCGCCAGCGCACAGGCCGCGGCGGACTTCGAACGCTGCCTAGAACTTGCCGGAACAGACCTGCGCGAGGCCGATCTCGTCCCGATCCTGACCGCCCTGTGGGCGTATTACATGCCACGGGGTGACGTTCGCCGAGCGCTGCAGGTGTCCAAGTCCGTGCGCAGGAAGATTTCGGAAGGCGATCGCTGGTTTCGCCACGTGACCGACGGGTCGATAGGCATGGTCGCGTGGTACCGCGGGGATTTTGCCAACTCGCGCGCGATTCTTGAAGAAGCCACGGCAGCGATGGCAGTTGCGAACACCATCGATTACGAATCGGCGTGGTTTGTTCCCAATGAGTCGATCGCGTCGACGCATACGCACTTGGCGCTGACGCGTTTCGTCCAGGGCGACCTCGGCGGCGCGGAGGAGCAACTCGCCGCGACGGTCCGTCGTGTCGCGGGCCTCGGCTTCCCGCAGGGGCCGTACAGTCATGCTTACGAGCGCTGCTATGAAATCTGGATGCGCATCGAGGCCGGACAGCTCGAGCGCGCCGCGTATATCGTCCAAGAACTCGACGTGGAAGCGAAACGGCACGGATTCGATTTTTGGGTTCTCATCGCTGCCACCCAGCAGGCCACTATCGCTGCGCTGTCCACACTTTCGGCCAGCGAAATCGATCTAGACCAACTGCAACCCCACATCGCAGCGATGACAATCACCGTCGAAAGTTGGCGGGCAGCCGAGGCGAAGCTGTTCGTCACGTTCTATGACGGGGTTCTCGCGCGACTGCTGACTGCCGCCGGTCGGCCTGACGAGGCACGCAAACGTCTCGACATTGCGTTGCAATTGGGCCAAGAGACCGAGGTGAACTTCTATCGCGCCGAGCTGTTGCGCCTGCGCGCTCAGACCGCCGACAACGTCGACGCACGCGACGCAGATCTGCGCACCGCCATCGACACGGCGCGCCAGCAGTCGGCGTCGATCTTTGAATTGCGAGCAGCAATAGATGCTTTCGGGCTGCACGGTGAACCCTCGCGGGGTCCGCTAGCCGACGCGATAAGCCGTTTCCCCGTCGACAGCAGCTGGCCGGAGCTGGCCCGAGCGCGGGCACTGCTCGGGTGAGCCGGCCGGGGGGCAAGGTCGCCATTCTCGGCGGTGGCATGGCCGGATTGAGCGCCGCCTGGCGGTTGAGCGAGCCGGGCTGGCGTGATCGCTTCGATTCCATCACCGTCTACCAACGTGGCTGGCGGCTCGGCGGTAAGGGTGCATCAAGCCGCGGCGCGCATGGACGGATCGAGGAACACGGGCTGCACATCTGGCTGGGCTATTACGAGAACGCCTTCGGGATGTTGCGTGAGTGCTACTCCGAACTCAACAGGCCCACAACCGATCCGGCCGCGCCGATCAAGACCTGGAACCAGGCGTTGATTCCAGGGGACAACCTCGGATTGGCGGATAGATTCGGCGGCGACTGGCTGATGTGGCTGGGCACATTCGCCCGCAATGACGAGCTACCCGGCGAGCCGGACGCCAGCGGCCGGGAGATGACCGTCGTGGAGTTCACCCGCCGCGCCGTGCGGCTGGTGCGCGATTTCGCCGAATCCCAGCGCAGCGCAGCACCCGTCGGACTCGCGCTGTCCACTTCCGCTGAACCGCCACCGGTTACCCGATGGATCGAGGCGGTCCAAAACGCGGCGCTGGCAGCGCTGCTCGCGCTTGCCAATCCGCGAGCGGCGCGGTCCACGGTGACTCAGATGCTCGAGGACGCACTCGACGCGGCGCGCGAGGCACTCGATTACGAGCGACGACCCGACCACCGGCGGTCATGGCAGCTGCTGTCGATGATGACCGCGGTGATTCGCGGGATCGTCGCCGACAACTTGGTGACCGATCCGCGGGGGTTCCGGGCGATCAACGACGAGGACTACACCGCCTGGCTTTTACGCCACGGTGCACATCCCGACGTGCTGGACCTCGCGTTGGTACGCGGCCTGTACGACCTTGTATTCGCCTATGAGGATGCCGACCCCGAGCGTCCGTCATTCGGTGCGGGCCAAGCGGTCTTCCTGACCGCCCTGGCGCTCTTCCAGTACAAGGGTGCGATCTTTTGGAAGATGACGGCCGGGATGGGCGACATTGTGGTCGCCCCGCTCTACCAGGTGTTGCGGCAACGCGGCGTCGAGTTCGAGTTCTTCCACCGACTCGACGCCCTGCACCTCGATGACCGGCGACTGGCGGTCGACGCGATCACCTTGGGTCGGCAGGTCCGGCTCGCCGACGACGCGGCTGCGTACGAACCGCTGACCAAAGTGCATGGGCTGCCGGTGTTCCCGAGCGTGCCATTGACCGACCAGCTTGCCGACGGCACCCAGATGCCCCGCGGCGGTTGGCATTCGCTTGAAACCTACTGGTCTGACCATGCCGACGCTGACACCCGGGTGCTGCGTCGTGGTGTCGACTTCGACCACGTGGTGCTTGCCGTCTCCGTGGGCATGCTCCCCGTCGTCGCCGGCGAACTGATTGAGGATCGAATCGAGTGGCGCGAGATGACATCCCGGATGCGCACCGTCGCCACCCAGGCGTTTCAAATCTGGCTTCGCCCGGACGAACCGGCGTTGGGGTGGACCGAGCCGGCGGTGACGATCAGCGCCTACCTTCGCCCGTTCGAGACGTGGGCATCGATGCCGCAGACGCTGTGGAGCGAGGATTGGCCCGAGCACGATCGGCCGGGCACCGTCGCCTACTTCTGCGGCACGCTGAATGCGACTTGGCCCACAACCGAAGTCGGTGCTGGTTACCTGCGCCGGTACCAGCGGCAAGTGGAGGAGCAAGCCACCAACTACGTCGACCGAAATCTCAGGCCATTTTTCCCACGTGCGGTCACCGACCAGGGCTTTAGCTGGCACCTGCTCAGCGGTGTCAACGGCGAACGTGGTGGCGCCGCGTTGGCCACCCAGCATCTGAGTGTGAACGTGGATCCCTCGGATCGCTATGTGCAGTCAGTTCCCGGCACCGAGCGCTACCGCTTGCGGCCCGACGAAAGTGGTTACGACAACCTGGTTTTGGCCGGCGACTGGACAGATTGCGGGATGAACGCCGGCTGTATCGAGGCAGCCGTGATGTCCGGCCTCGAGTCCGCTAACGCACTGCTCGGCCGCCACCGTTTTCACCGCATCCGCGGGCTCTACATGCCTTGACCGGGCGGCCCGTCCGGCTGCCCGGTCAGCGGCTCGCCGCGCCGCTCACCGCGCTGTTCCAGCAGCCCACCGACCGTTCCTTCCATGTAGCGCGCGGGTCATCACGCCCGCTACTTCTGACTAAGCGCAACATCCTGACCAGGGGCTATCTCCCCTCTGTCCATCGCGTCGCAGTGGGCCAGGTGCAATGCCGCGATCGGGTCGTCGGGCAGCAACTGGCCGCATCGTTCGAAGGCGACACGCGCCTGACCGGCGTCGCCCGCGTCGAACAGCCGAAAGGCCTCGTCAAAAGCGGGCTGTGCGGCCCGCTTCGCCGCCCGCAGCGGCGCTGGATCCCCGTCGTAAACCTCATACATGGTGACCGCTCGGCGCCGGTTCACCACCATGACGCGTTCCATCCTGCGGACGTCGAACTGGTCGCGCTTCGACAGACGGGTGTAGGTGGCGTCGGAGATGAGCAGGGCTGAGCCATAGCGTTTGTTGGCACTCTCGATGCGAGCGGCCAGGTTCACGGCATCACCGATGATCGTGAGGACCATGCGGTTCACCCCACCGACCAACCCCACCCCGACGGCGCCGGTGTTGATACCGATCCCGACTCGCAACTCTTCCGAGCCGAGCGCCAGCCGCTCCTGGTTGTGCTCGCGTAAGGACCGCAGCATAGCGAGTCCGGCCTGGACGGCGTTGTCTGGCTCCGACTCGAAAACGGCGACGATTTCGTCCCCGCGCACGTCTTGGATCATGCCGTTGCAGGCGATGATCGGCAGTTCGACAGCTCGCAGGAACCCCATTGCCAAGTTGCTCGCCTCGAGCACGTCCATGTCCTCGATCATGGTGGTGAACCCGCGGATATCAGAGATGAGCACCGTCATCTGACGCCCGACCCGGTAGCCGCTGCGGACGCGGCGCAGATCGTCGATATCGAGAATCCGCAGCAGTTCGTTGGGCACAAACCTCGATTGCACGTCCATCAGGGACTGCCGGTGCTGGTCGGCGGCCCGTAACCGTGCCTCGAGCTCGAAGTTCCACAACGGCGCGGCGGCCTGGGCGCACAGGAACACGACCGCCTCCTCGTCGTTCGAGGTGAAGCATCTGCCCGGCTCGTGATGCTCGGCGTAGATCACCCCAATCGTCTTGTCCTGCACAAGTACCGGAACGGCGAGGGTGGCCGGGATCGTCGCTTGGCGCTCGTCTGGCCCGAGTGGATGATCACCGGGGCGGACCGGGTCGGCCGCGACGATGAGCGGACGGCCGCTGTCCACCACCCGCACCACAACGGAGTGGTCATGGGTCGCCGCGGTCCAGGGGCCTTCGATGATCGTGGTGGCACCGTGCTCCCTGACGGCCCGAACCGCAAGCTGTCCGCCTTCGCCGGTGAGAAGCAGAACACGGGCCGCGCCGGTCGTGCTCGCAACCATTCCCAGCAGGATCTTGGCCAAGCCATCTGGGGTGCGCGCTGTCGGCAGCGCGCGCACGACGTGATGCGCGCTGACAGGGTCGATTCCTGCTGAGCCCGCCGGGATGAGGTCGCGGCTGAGCAGCCATGGATGAGCCTC
>DASQRI010000566.1:0-18635 GCA_035642975.1 Mycobacterium sp. | reverse complement strand
CCGCACGCTGAACATGCACAACCTGGTGGCCTTCGGTGAGACACTCTGCGATTCGGAGGCGGTTCTCATTGAGCAGGTCGACCCCGATGAGGCCGACGACGGCCCGGACGCTGCCGTCCGTGATCAACTGGTCGCACGGGTGCAGGGCGTGGTGTTCGGCCAGCAGTATTTGATGCTGGACTACGACTGCCCGCGTTCGGTTCTCGACAAAGCCACCGCGATCACACCGGGATTGGAATCACCCACCATCGCACCGCTGGCCGACCCCGATTGGGTGGCGGTACGGGCGCTGGTGCCGCGTCGGGACGTCAACGCGATCATGGACGAGCTGGCTGCCATCGGCGCGAAAGCGATCCTGGCATCGGACGTCCGATTCTGCCGGTTCTGATCATGAATGCGCCGGTGGGATCGGCTTTGTTGTGTTAGCGTCCCGCTAGATCCGCGTTTCTTTGTCGAGCCCTAGGAGGGTCGCCGTGACGCATCTGGCCGTGTCGCATCTCGCCGAATCGCATACCTACCTTCTATTTGCAGCTCTGTTGCTCGCTCTACTGATCGGTGTCGTCGCCGGTTTGCGTTCCTTTACAGCGCCCGCTGTGGTCGCCTGGGCCGCGTACTTGCAGTGGATCAATTTGAGCGGGCACTGGTTGGCGTGGGTGGGCAGCCTGATCACCGTCATCATCTTCACCGTGCTTGCGCTCGGCGAGCTGGGTCTTGACAAGTCGCCCAAGACACCCAGTCGCACGGCGCCGCCGTCGTTCGTCGCCCGCATCGTCTCGGGCGCGTTCTCTGGCACCGTCATCGGCACCGCCTTCGGTCATCCGTGGACCGCCCTGGGCGCGGGTGCGATTGGCGCCGTGCTCGGCACCCTGGGCGGCTACCAGGCGCGCACCCGCCTGGTGGCCCGGCACGGTCACGACCTGCCGATTGCCCTGCTCGAAGATGCCGTTGCGGTCCTCGGTGGATTCGCGATCGCCGCTTTAACACTCCATCTGTGACGCGCCGCTTCGATGCGATCGTGGTGGGCGCCGGCCAGGCCGGCCCCTCACTCGCGGGGCGGTTGACCGCGGCTGGCCAAACCGTTGCCATGGTGGAGCGCAAGCTGATCGGCGGTACCTGCGTCAACACCGGATGCATCCCGACCAAGACGTTGGTGGCCAGCGCCGAGGCCGCGCATCTGGCCCGGCGCGGCGCCGACTACGGGGTCGCCACCGGTGCGGTCAGCGTGGACATGGCGAAAGTCAAGGCGCGCAAAGACGCCATCATGCTGAGTGACCGCAAAGGTGTCGAAGACTGGCTCGATGGCATGAAGGGCTGCACCGTCATTCGTGGTCACGCGCGGTTCGAGGATCCGCACACGCTGCGGGTCGGGGATGAGGCCCTGCACGCCGAGCGAATTTTCCTCAACGTCGGCGCTCGTGCGTTGGTGCCTGACATTCCTGGCGTCAACGACGTCGAGTTCCTCACCAACGTGTCGATCCTCGAACTCGACACCCTGCCCGAGCATCTGGTCATTGTTGGTGGTAGCTACATCGGGCTTGAGTTCGCGCAGATGTACCGCCGCTTCGGCGCCCGGGTGACCGTCGTGGAGAGGGGGCCACGGCTGGCGTCCCGCGAAGACGAAGATGTCTCCGACGCCATCAAGACGATCCTGGAGAACGAAGGTATCGACATCATCGTCGACGCCGCTGACATCCGGATAACCAAGCGCGACGATGGTATTGAAGGCTTCGATCTCACACCGCGGGCCGGTGCTGCGCCGATAGCGGGCAGTCATCTGCTGCTGGCCGTCGGGCGACGGCCCAACACCGACGACCTCGGCCTCGAGCATGCCGGTGTTGACACCAATGCCCGCGGTTACATCACCGTTGACGACCAACTGAAAACCAGCGTCGACCACATCTGGGCGATGGGCGACTGTAACGGCAAGGGCGCGTTCACGCACACCTCCTACAACGACTTCGAGATCGTCGCGGGCAACCTGCTCAACGACGACCCACGCCGGGTCAGCGACCGGATTATGGCTTACGCGCTCTACATCGACCCGCCGCTCGGACGCGCCGGGATGACCGTCGAGCAGGTCCGCGCGTCCGGCCGCCCGGCGCTGGTCGGTCAACGACCCATGACCAAAGTCGGCCGTGCAGTGGAAAAAGGTGAGACACAAGGCTTTATGAAGGTCGTGGTCGACGCCGAAACGCAGCAGATCCTGGGAGCGGCCATCCTGGGCGTCGGTGGCGACGAGGCCATTCACTGCATTCTCGACGTGATGTCAGCCAAGGCCCCCTACACCACGCTGTCGCGCACGATGCACATTCACCCGACGGTCTGCGAGCTGATACCAACGATGCTGCAGGAGATGTCGCCGCTGCAGTAGGGCGGGCGCTCAGGCGGCCGGCTCAGCCCCGTTGTGCAGCACGGTGTCCGCATCGCCTTCATCGGGATGGTGAGGCCAACCCGGGTAGGGCGGCGGTGTGCCGCCGAAGACCGGGCAGTGCTCGTGGTGCGCACACCAGTCGCATAGCCTCGACGGCCTCGGCCTGAAATCACCTGTCGCACCGGCTGATTGAATTGCCCGCCAGATCGCCATCAGCGTCTTCTCGAAGCGCAGCAGCTCTTCTTCGTCGGGGGAGTAGTCCAGCAGCTGGCCGTCGGCCAGATAGATGAGCCGCAACCGCGTCGGCAGCACGCCGCGCGAGCGCAGTAACGCGACCGCGTAGAACTTCATCTGGAACATGGCCTTGAACTCGGCGAGGGCCCGCGCCTCCGGCGGCGCCTTGCCGGTCTTGTAGTCCACCACCCGCAACTCGCCGGTGGGCGCGACGTCGATACGGTCGATGATCCCGCGCAGCAGTGTGCCGTCAGCGAGTTCGACCTCGATGCGCTGCTCGCAGCTCTGCGGGTCGAACCGGGTCGGGTCTTCCAACCGGTAGTAGCCAGACAGCAGCTTGCGGGCCTCGTCGAGCAGTTGGTTCTGCTGATCAGCGCCCAACTGGTCGGCCAGTTCGGGCTCGTCGGCGATGACTTGCTCCCACGCCGGGTCGACCAGCGCACCGGCGTTTTGTGGGCTGCGTTCGGCGGCCGGCAGGCTGTACAGCTGCTCCAGCGCGGCGTGCACCACTGAGCCGCGCAGTTGCGCGGTCGACGGCGGCTCGGGGAGCCGGTCGATGGCCCGGAAGCGGTAGAGCAGCGGGCACTGCTTGAAGTCGGCCGCCCGCGACGGTGACAAGGCTGGTCCGGACGCCGGGCGCGGCCTGGCCCGATTGTCTGGCTCGGGACTCATATCCGCAGCCTAGGGGCCAGGTCGGACAACCCCGCGCACTTATCTCGGCGCGTCTGCTGGCAGGCTTGGCAGCTGTGTCTGCCACCGGCCCGTTCGCCATCGGTGATCGAGTCCAGCTCACCGACGCCAAGGGTCGGCATTACACGATGCTGCTCAGCGCCGGCAGCGAATTTCATACTCACCGCGGCGCGATCACACATGACGCGGTGATCGGGCTGCCGGAAGGCAGCGTGGTCAAATCGGCCAACGGTGACCAGTTCCTGGTGTTGCGTCCGCTGCTGGTGGACTACGTGATGTCCATGCCCCGTGGCGCGCAGGTGGTCTACCCGAAAGACGCCGCCCAGATCGTGCACGAGGGTGACATCTTTCCGGGCGCCCGAGTATTGGAGGCCGGTGCCGGATCCGGCGCGTTGACCCTTTCGCTGCTGCGGGCGGTCGGGCCGGGCGGGCAGGTGATCTCCTACGACGTGCGTGCCGACCATGCCGAACACGCCCGTCGCAACGTTGAGACGTTCTTCGGCTGCGCTCCCGACTACTGGCAGTTAGTCATCAGCGACGTCAACGACGCTGATCTGCCCGACGGATCCATCGACCGGGCGGTGCTGGACATGCTCGCGCCGTGGGATGTGCTCGACAGCGTGGCGCGGTTCGTCGTGGCTGGCGGCGTGCTGACCATCTACGTGGCCACCGTCACTCAGCTGTCCAAGACCGTGGAGGCGCTGCGCGAGCAGCAGTGCTGGACCGAACCTCGCGCCTGGGAGACCCTGCAGCGAGGATGGAACGTTGTCGGGTTGGCCGTGCGACCCCAGCACAACATGCGCGGCCACACCGCGTTTCTGGTGTCCGCCCGCCGGCTGGCTCCGGGCACCGTCACCCCAACGCCGCGGCACAGAAAACGCTGACGGCGGCCCCGTCCAGTCGTGTCTAGTCGTCGCTGCGTTGCAGCCCACGGCGCACCGACAGCAATTCGAACTCCGGATGCGCGGCCACCTGCCGCTCCGCCGCGTCCAGCACATCGACGGCGTGCCCGCGGTCGGCTGAGGCCATCGCCACCCCGATGCCCGCCCGTCGGTAAAGCTCATGCGATCCCGTCTCGGCGGCTGACACGGCGAACTTGCGCTGCAGCTCGGCCAACACCGGCCGCACCAACGAGCGCTTCTGTTTGAGCGAGTGCACATCGCCGAGCAGCAGATCGAACTCGAGCCAGCCGATCCACATGGCCGGATTCAATGGCCCGGTGTCGGCGGCGGCGCGACCGGTTCGGTCCGGAACGCCAGCAACACCTCGGCTGTGCGCGCCGACAGCTGCCAGCCACCCTGGTAGGGCTTGAACTCCATCGGAAAAGCGAACTTGGGACCGCGCGGATTCGATGAGCTGACACTGACGTTGGCGACCACGTCGGCCGGATCCCGGTCCGACCATCCGATGTCGCGCACGTCCACCTTCAGCGGCGCATAGCCGCCGTTGAGCAACGCGTCGGCGAACTGGTCGAACACGCCGCCATTCTCCGGTGTCCCGCCTTCGACCAGGCTCAGCTTCTGAAGTCCCGGCACGGCCGGATCAGCCAGCCGATACAGCACGGCGGCCAGGGCATCGGGCGGCGGCAGGGGTGCGGTCCGCGGGACCGCCGTACTACTCAGCGACTCAGACGTCGACGGCGGCGCTGATTCCGGCGAAGCGTCGCGGTCACCGGCTGAACACCCCGAGAGCCCAAACGCCACGGCAATCGCGGCGGCGCTCACGACTGCAGTGAGATGTCGGCTCATTCAGCCGCGTCAGTGACCCGACGAACGCACCGACTGGATCAGCGTCATCGCCGAGTCATGCGAGAGTTTCCAGCCGCCCTGGTCGACGAACGTGAGGTTCTCGTATGTCGGGGCGAGGTGCGGGCCCGTCGCGGTAAGGGTCGCGGCCGCCGCACCCGGACCGGCGGGCGTGATGCTGGTGAAGTTGAACGTCAGCGGCAGGCTGCCCTTGGCGGCGGCCTTCTGCAGTTCGTGGTCGGCAAGAGAGGCAGGAACCGGGATACCGCCCTCTACGAGGTAACCCTTGCTGGCGAACGACACGCTCGGGTCCTGCAGCGTGTTCAGAATGCCGTACAGCTGGTCCGGTGTGGGCAGGTCTGCGCCCGCGACGACGGGGTCGAGCGGCAGCGGCGCGCCGAAGACTACCGGCTGAACTCGAGGCGACGCACCGGTAACGGATGCAATACAGGTCACACCCGCCGCGGCCGCGCCGATCGCGGCGACCGCCGCCACGCCTGTGGCTAGGGATTTCAGGGTCACGGAGGTCCTCTCGGTAAAACCAACTCAACATGATGTTAACGCTGATGCCAGTGTGCCCCATTTCGACTTCCCGCATGATTCGGCAATCGCCGGTAGCGTTGACCTATCCGCCGCGCCACCAGCCGGAGCGGGAAAGGAGCGCAACATGGGTGAGTTTGAGCGTGAACCGTTCGGTAGCCCACGCGAACCAGACCTCTCCGACGAGGACGCCGCCGAGTTGGAAGAGCTCCGACGCGAGGCCACGATCCTGCGTGAGCAACTGGACAACGCCGTCGGATCGCAGAGCGCAGCGCGTAGTCCACGCGATGTCCACCAGCTCGAGGCGCGAATCGACTCACTCGCTGCGCGCAATTCCAAGCTGATGGAAACCCTCAAGGAAGCCCGGCAGCAACTGCTGGCGCTGCGCGAAGAGGTCGACCGGCTCGGACAGCCGCCCAGCGGCTACGGCGTGTTGTTGTCCGCGCATGAGGACGACACCGTCGACGTGTTCACCTCGGGACGCAAGATGCGGCTGACGTGCTCGCCCAACATCGACATCGCATCGTTGCGGAAGGGTCAGACGGTTCGGCTCAACGAGGCTTTAACTGTCGTCGAAGCCGGCGTGTATGAATCAGTCGGCGAGATTTCAACTCTGCGCGAGATTCTCGCCGACGGTCACCGAGCGTTGGTCGTCGGCCACGCCGATGAGGAACGCATCGTCTGGCTCGCCGAGCCGTTGGTCGCCGAGGATCTGCCCGACGGCCACCCCGACGCTCTCAACGACGACACCCGGCCGCGCAGGCTGCGTCCCGGTGATTCGTTGCTGGTGGACACCAAGGCTGGTTACGCCTTCGAGCGCATTCCCAAGGCCGAGGTCGAAGACTTGGTACTCGAAGAGGTTCCGGACGTCACCTACGACGACATCGGCGGGCTGGGCCGGCAGATCGAGCAGATCCGCGATGCCGTCGAGCTGCCGTTCCTGCATAAGGAGCTCTACCGCGAATACGCGTTGCGTCCGCCTAAAGGTGTGCTGCTCTATGGCCCGCCCGGCTGCGGTAAGACGTTGATTGCCAAGGCCGTCGCCAACTCGCTGGCCAAGAAGATGGCCGAGGTCCGCGGCGACGACGCGCGCGAGGCCAAGTCGTACTTCCTGAACATCAAGGGCCCTGAGCTGCTCAACAAGTTCGTCGGCGAGACCGAACGCCACATCCGGCTGATCTTCCAGCGGGCCCGCGAGAAGGCGTCCGAAGGCACGCCGGTGATCGTGTTCTTCGACGAGATGGACTCCATCTTCCGCACCCGCGGAACCGGGGTCTCCTCGGACGTGGAGACGACGGTCGTCCCTCAACTGCTCAGCGAGATCGACGGGGTGGAGGGCCTGGAAAACGTCATCGTCATCGGTGCCTCCAACCGGGAGGACATGATCGACCCCGCGATCCTGCGGCCCGGCCGTCTCGACGTGAAGATCAAAATCGAGCGCCCGGACGCCGAGTCGGCACAGGACATCTTCTCGAAGTACCTTGTCGAGACGCTGCCGGTGCACGCAGACGACATCACCGAGTTCGACGGCGACCGCGGGGCATGCATCAAGGCGATGATCGAGAAGGTCGTCGACCGGATGTACGCCGAGATCGACGACAACCGGTTCCTGGAAGTCACTTACGCCAACGGCGACAAAGAAGTCATGTACTTCAAGGACTTCAACTCCGGAGCGATGATTCAGAACGTCGTCGACCGGGCCAAGAAGAACGCCATCAAGTCGGTGCTGGAGACCGGCCAGCGGGGCCTGCGTATCCAGCACCTGCTCGACTCGATCGTCGACGAGTTCGCCGAGAACGAGGACCTGCCCAACACCACCAACCCCGATGACTGGGCGCGGATTTCGGGCAAGAAGGGCGAGCGGATCGTCTACATCCGCACGCTGGTCACCGGCAAGAGCTCGAGCGCCTCACGGGCGATCGACACCGAGTCGAACCTGGGCCAGTACTTGTAGGGCTCAGCCGGCTACCAGCGAATAGCTGTTCTTCAAGTCGTCCTGCAACACCTGCGCGGCGTGGGTGGTGGTGTCGATGCTCAACGGGCTGCTCAGAACCCGCGTCTGGTAGCTCCATCCCTCGGGCAGGTCAAGCCGCTCCCCTAGCCCGGGCAGGTCGGCGCGCGACAGGTTGGGGTCAACGATCTGGCTCCAGGTCTGCATCACCCAGCGCCGGAAGGCGGCGTCTTGCAGTTCGTAGACCTCTTCTCCGGCATCGAAGGTGAACACGGTGTGCCGGTTGACCTGGTTGGCGGTGTAAGGCGCCGGGTCCATCCCGGAGAGCAACACCGTGGCCTGCAGCAGCATCTCGATTCCGCCGAAGGTTTTGGTTATTCGCGGGCCCTGCTGTTGCTTTTCGATGGAGTTCATCAGCCAGTACCGCGGTCCGTTGAGTAGGGCTATGGCAGCACCGTTTTCGGTCGCGATGGCCTGCGCGTCGAGCGCCGACCACAACTCGGCGGGACAGTCGTTGAGCGGAAAGCTGTTGTAGACGGAGGCCTGCGGCCCGGCCTCGCCGGGCGTCACCAGCAGGACTTCGCCGTAGCGTTTTCCGGACAAGCCGGTGACGGGCTGGCGCGCAGCGTCGGCGGACACCAGGGTGAAGTTAATCACTTCCGTCACCTGCGTCAATGGCTGGGCGGGTTCCCCCTGCACCGGCCGCATCGCAACCACGCCTAGGCTTTAGGGCATGCAACGGATTATCGGAACGGAGGTCGAATACGGCATTTCGTCGCCGTCAGACCCGACCGCCAACCCGATCCTGACCTCGACGCAGGCGGTGCTGGCCTACGCCGCCGCCGCGGGCATTCAGCGCGCCAAACGGACCCGCTGGGACTACGAGGTGGAATCGCCGCTGCGGGACGCCCGCGGTTTCGACCTGAGCCGCTCGGCCGGCCCGCCGCCGGTGGTCGACGCCGACGAGGTCGGTGCCGCCAACATGATCCTGACCAACGGCGCGCGGCTCTACGTCGACCACGCCCACCCGGAATACTCCGCGCCGGAATGCACCGACCCGCTGGACGCGGTGATCTGGGACAAGGCCGGCGAGCGGGTGATGGAGGCCGCCGCACGGCACGTGGCCAGCGTGCCGGGCGCGGCCAAGCTGCAGCTTTACAAAAACAACGTCGACGGTAAGGGCGCCTCCTACGGGTCGCATGAGAACTATCTGATGAGCCGGCAGACGCCGTTCTCGGCCGTCATCGCCGGGCTGACCACTTTCCTGGTTTCCCGTCAGGTGGTGACCGGCTCGGGCCGGGTCGGGATCGGGCCGGCCGGCGACGAGCCGGGCTTTCAGCTCTCCCAGCGATCGGACTACATCGAGGTTGAGGTCGGGCTGGAGACCACGCTGAAACGCGGCATCATCAACACCCGCGACGAGCCGCACGCCGACGCCGACCGCTACCGGCGGCTGCACGTCATCATCGGCGACGCCAACCTCGCCGAGACGTCGACGTATCTGAAGCTGGGCTCGACCGCGCTGGTGCTCGACTTGATTGAGGAGGGCTCGGCGCACGGGATCGACCTGAGCGACTTGGCGCTGGCCCGGCCGGTGCACGCCGTGCACGCGGTCAGCCGCGATCCCTCGCTGCGCGCCACCGTCGCCTTGGCGGATGGCCGCGAGCTGACCGCCCTTGCGCTGCAACGGATTTACCTGGACCGGGTGGCGAAGCTGGTTGACAGCCGTGACCCCGATCCGCGGGCTGCCGACGTCGTCGAAACCTGGGCGCATGTGCTCGATCTGCTCGAGCGTGACCCGATGGAGTGCGCGGAGCTGCTGGACTGGCCGGCCAAGCTGCGGCTCCTGGAGGGTTTCCGGCACCGGGAGAACCTGAGTTGGTCGGCGCCGCGGCTGCATCTGGTCGATCTGCAGTACTCCGATGTCCGGCTGGACAAAGGCCTGTACAACCGGCTGGTCGCGCGCGGCTCGATGAAGCGTCTGGTCACCGAACAGCAGGTGATCAGCGCCGTCGACAGCCCGCCGACGGACACCCGCGCCTATTTCCGCGGTGAATGCCTGCGCCGCTTCGGCGCCGACATCGCCGCCGCCAGCTGGGACTCGGTGATTTTCGACCTGGGTGGCGACTCGCTGGTGCGGATCCCGACGCTGGAGCCGCTGCGGGGCAGCAAGGCGCACGTCGGCGCCCTGCTGGATTCGGTGGACAGCGCCGCCCAGCTGGTGGAGCAACTGACCACCTGAGGAGCCAGACATAGGTCTTTAGCCAGAGCATCAGCCGCGTTGACCGGTAGGGTGGAGAGACCAACGGCCGTGTTTCACGGCCGATGACGATGCAGGAGGCAGTGATGGCCCAAGAGCAGACCAAGCGCGGCGGTGGCGGCGGCGATGACGACGACCTCACCGCCAGCACGGCCGCGGGCCAGGAGCGTCGCGAGAAGCTGACCGAGGAGACCGACGATCTGCTCGACGAGATCGACGATGTTCTGGAAGAGAACGCCGAAGACTTCGTCCGCGCGTACGTCCAAAAGGGCGGACAGTGACCTGGCCTTTTCGCGATCGCCTGGCCACCCATTCAGCACTTCCCGGAACCGCCTCTGGCGGTCTTTCCTCATTCACCGACTTTTTGCGTCGCGAGGCACCCGAGCTGTTGCCCGCGGGTGTCGGTAGCGCCGACCCCGTCGGGCCCAGTTCGCATCTGCCGCATGGCACGACCATTGTCGCGTTGAAGCATCCCGGCGGCGTGGTCATCGCCGGCGACCGGCGCTCCACGCAGGGCAACATGATCGCCGGGCGTGACGTTCAGAAGGTGTACATCACCGACGACTACACCGCGACCGGCATCGCCGGCACCGCGGCCATCGCGGTCGAATTCGCCCGGCTCTATGCCGTCGAGCTCGAGCACTACGAAAAGCTGGAAGGCGTGCCGCTCACGTTCGCCGGCAAAGTGAACCGGCTGGCGATCATGGTCCGTGGCAACCTCGCAGCGGCGTTGCAGGGTCTGGTGGCGCTGCCGCTGCTCGCCGGTTTCGACATCGACGATCCCGAACCGGAAAAGGCGGGCCGCATCGTGTCCTTCGATGCCGCCGGCGGCTGGAACCTGGAGGAGGAGGGCTACCAGTCGGTGGGTTCGGGCTCCATTTTCGCCAAATCGTCGATAAAGAAACTGTATTCGCAAGTGACGGACGCTGATTCGGCGCTTCGGGTCGCTGTCGAGGCGCTCTACGACGCGGCCGACGACGATTCGGCCACCGGAGGCCCGGACCTGGTCCGCGGTATCTTTCCGACCGCAGTCGCGATCGGTGCCGACGGTGCGTCGAACGTGCCTGAGCAGCGCATCGCCGAGCTGGCGCGAGAGGTCATCGAAAGGCGTTCCCGCGCTGATACTTTCGGCCCCGATGCGGAACGCGCGGGAAGTGATTCATGAGTTTTCCGTACTTCATCTCGCCCGAACAGGCGATGCGCGAGCGCAGCGAGCTCGCGCGCAAAGGCATCGCCCGGGGCCGCAGCGTGGTGGCGCTGGCCTACGCCGGCGGTGTGTTGTTCGTCGCCGAGAATCCATCACGCTCGCTTCAGAAAGTCAGCGAGCTTTATGACCGGGTCGGTTTCGCCGCCGTGGGCCGATTCAACGAATTCGACAACCTGCGCCGCGGCGGGATTCAATTCGCCGACACCCGCGGTTACGCCTACGACCGCCGCGACGTCACCGGTCGGCAGCTGGCCAACGTCTATGCGCAGACGTTGGGCACCATCTTCACCGAACAGGCCAAACCCTATGAGGTGGAGCTGTGTGTGGCCGAAGTCGCCCACTACGGCGAGACCAAACCGCCTGAGCTGTACCGGATTACCTACGACGGCTCGATCGCCGACGAGCCGCATTTCGTGGTGATGGGCGGCACGACGGAGCCGATCAGCACCGCGCTCAAGGAGTCCTACGCAGAGAACGCCAGTTTGGCCGAGGCGGTGCGAATCGCGGTGGAAGCTCTGCAGGCGGGCAAAACGAACGGCGGCGACGACGACACCCTTGGCGTGTCCCAACTCGAGGTGGCGATTCTCGACGCCAACCGCCCGCGGCGAGCATTCCGGCGAATCACCGGTTCTGCGCTCGATGCGCTGCTGCCCGAACACAACGGCTCCGAATCGGCGGACGACGCGGAAGAGGATTCGTCGAAATAGCCTCCGCGGGCCAGGCCCGTTTGTCTCGTATTGTCGGTGTGTGTTGATCGGCTTGCTACTCGCGCTGGGTACCTCGGTGTGCTACGGCACGGCGACGGTGTTGCAGGCTGCCGCGACCCGCTCGGTGGATGCCGGCAGCAGCGACTCCGGCGTTGACCCGGCCTTACTGTTGCGAGCGCTGCGCCAGTGGCGCTATCTGGTGGGCATTGGGCTCGACAGCCTGGGCTTTGTGTTGCAGGTGGCGGCGCTGCGTCTGGTCCCGATTTACGTCGTGGCCGCCGCGATCGCCGCGTCGCTGGCCGTCACCGCGATCGTGGCCGCCTGGCTGCTGTCGACGCGGCTGTCACCAGTGGAGTGGACGGCCGTGGCCGTGGTGTGCGCCAGCCTGGCGATGCTCGGCGTTGCCGCCGGACCGGAGGGTTCCGGGCACGGCCCGGCCGGACTGGGCTGGGCGCTGCTGGTGGTCGTCGCCGTGGTGCTCATCGCCGGTGCGGCTGCGGGCCGCTTGGGCGCGCAATCGCGCGCGCTCGTGTTGGGGTTCGGGGCCGGCGCCGGCTTCGGGGTTGTCGAGGTTGCCGTCCGCCTGATCGATCCGATCGACCCGACCAAGGCCGCTTTTTACACCAACCCCGCCGTCTATGCGGTGATCGCCGGCGGTGCGACAGGGTTTCTGCTGCTTACCTCGGCCTTGGGCCGCGGATCGGTGACGACAGCCACCGCCGGGATGGTGGTCGGCGAAACGGTCGGTCCCGCACTTGTCGGGGTGGCCTGGCTGGGTGACCAGACCCGTGCGGGCCTGAGCTGGATGGTTGTGGCGGGGTTCGTGATTGCGGTCGCCGGAACTTTGGCGTTGGCTCGATTCGGCGAAGCGCCCAGCCCTGCGGAATCCTGACCGACGTCCGAAAAGCCTCGCGATGAAATGGCTTTCGGCGCTATTTGTGATCTATCCACACCCACGTTGCCGGAAGCCGGATTCGGCGCTATCCTGCGAAAGCACCTCGTTAGGCGAGGCTTCTGAAGCGAACACAGGCCACTGATCTGACGACGTCGAGAGACGCCCAAGATCAGGACAGATCTCCCCGGCTTAAGGGGTGGTCCCAAGTGGCTTTCCCGGCCCTGCGGGGATACGTCGCTCAGTGCCAAAGCTCAACGTGTGGGGGCACTGTCGCCGCTCCACCGGTCCGTCGGAGTTCCTCTTTGTGCGTGTCTTGACCGACATCGACTGTGGAAGGCAGGTGTTCCCATGACCAGCATGATCGACGTCGCCCGTATCGACGTTGGCGGCTCAGCCGATGGGCTGCGCCTGACTCCCTATGAGGCGATGGGGCGAGACCTGTTGTTCATACGCGCCGAACTGGACACGGCAGGAATCCCGTTCCTGCTCATCCGCGGTGCCGATGGGCGACCCGCGCTCGTCGTTGACATCGCTCTGCGCGCCCGAGTCGCTGACATGCTTATGGCCGCGTGCCTGGAAGCGCCGCTGCGTGCCAAGGTCCTCGACGGGACGGGGCGCAGCTCGGTCTACTTGGGTGACGGACTGCTGTCGGCAGATCCGGACCCGCGGCTGCTGCGGGTTTTTCGGGGGCGGGAATGCCCGCGTTCGGGTTTGCGCTACGGCGCTTCGGCCGGGGTGGAAATCCAGTTCTGGGTATTCGACGGGCGGCAGGCAATCTGCCCGATCGAGAATTCTCTCACCCGGAAAGCGTTGCCGCTCAGCGAGATTGTCAACGAAGACGTCGAGATGCACGGCCGCACCTGGCCGACGATCGCCGGAATGTTCACGCCGCACGCCGATGACATCACCTTCGACATCGACATGGTTTTCTCCTGGGTGGACGGCAACGACCCGCAGCTCCGCGCCCGCCGTGCTGCTGCGATGGCCGATTACGTTGTCGGCGAAGGCGACGACGCCGATGCGCGGATCCGGCAGATCGACGAGTTGAAGTACGCGCTGCGTTCGGTGCACGCTTTCGCGCCATGGGTGCGGCGGATCTTCATCGCGACGGACTCGCCGATCCCAGCTTGGCTGGCGCCGCACCCCAAGGTCACGGTCGTGCGCGCCGCGGACCACTTCACCGACCCCTCGGCGCTGCCGGTGTACAACAGCCATGCCGTCGAGACTCAACTTCACCACATCCCGGGTCTCGCTGAGCATTTCCTGTACTCCAACGACGACATGTTCTTCGGCCGGGCCCTCTCGCCGGCCATGTTCTTCTCGCCGGGTGGGGTGACGAAGTTCATCGAAGCCGGCACGCGTATCGGGCTGGGTGTCAACAACTCCGAGCGCAGCGGATTCGAGAACGCGGCGCGGGTCAACCGGCAGCTGCTGTGGGAAAGGTTCGGAAAGATCATCACCCGCCACCTCGAGCACACCGCTGCGCCGCTGCGCCGCAGTGTGCTCTGCGAGCTGGAGCGCGAGTTTTCGGACGATTTCGCGCGCACCCAGGCTAGCCGGTTCCGCGCGAGCACGGACATCTCGGTGACCAACTCGCTGTATCACTACTACGCGTTGATGACCGGACGTGCGGTCCAGCACGAGTCCGCCAAAATGCTCTACGTCGACACCACACTGCGTTCCGGGCTGGCGAAATTGCCGAAGCTGCTGCAGAAGCGCAAGGTTGACTTTTTCTGCCTCAACGACGGCAGCTTCCCCGAGGTGAGCGCACAGGTGCGGGCAGACGTCGTCGGCGAGTTCCTGCAGAGGTATTTCCCGGTGGCCGCGCCGTGGGAGCGGGAAGCCGGCGACGAGTGAAAGCTCCGGCGAGGCAGTTGGTTATTCGTTTTGCCTCGGCGGCTTGGATGTCGCACGCGACCAGGCCGCGATGTAGAGCAGCATCGAGACCACCAGGGCCACCAGGACCCACAACACGATGGTGAGGTCGATCCAGCTTCCGAACGCCGGCGAGCCGGGAAGCGCGTTTCTCAGCGGTACCACCGCAAACAGCATTGCGGCGTACCAGGTTGTCATCGGCGACTGGAACCTGCGGGGGTCGCGAGTCGTCTGGATCGCGACGAACAAGCCAACTGTCGCGATCGCGACGAGGATGACAAGGATGACGATCGCGAAGACCATGGTGCTCGGTGATCGCTGCAGTTGGAGTTCGTAGGGTGCCTGCGGATGGGCGTTGTTCACCCGGGCCACGTGGACTTTCCAGCCGGCCAGCCGATCGACGAATGTCACGTTAACGCGTTCGGTCACTTGCGCCGCGCCGGTAAACAAGGTGACCGTGATCGGCCCGGTGTAGTAGCTGTCGAACGGCCAGCGTTCGACGTCGCGCGCCAGGGTCAGTGGGACGGGAAAGACTCCGGGCAACATTCCCTTGGAATATGTGCGCCTGACCGGTGTCGTCACGGATGTGACTGCCACCGTCAGGTCTTGCTTGAGGCCGTCGGTAGCCGGATCCAGCAATGCAGGTCCAGGCTTGATGATGAGGTCGCCGACGAGCTCGTTGTAGGTATTGGAAATGCTCACCACATCCAGCGTCACGGTTGTGCCGCCGCTGGTGGGCAGCCCATGGACTGGAATAGGTTGGGAGCTGGCACTATCGATGTACAGGGCGACCGAGGTGATCATGGCGCAGGCGACAACTATCAGCGCGATGGCCCCGAGCTTCATGCGCGGCAACCGCAACCACCAGCGCCGGCGGACCTTTGGCTTGGGCCGCTCGTCCAGCCGCAGGGGCTCAGGAACAGTCGCCGTTACGACATGCTCTTCGTCGTTGGTGACATCGGTACTCAATAAGGGTCCTTATGCCGGAATTGCTGACGGGTCAATGTCATTCCTCACTAACTGGACATCTTCACGTGACGGAAGAACACGCGTGCGGTTGTAGATCGCGCGGTACAGCGGAGCCGTCACTGCGGTGGTCAGAATGGCAAGCGCACACAACATCGCGAACGCATACGGACCGATCAAGTGGGCCTGGAGACCAATCGACGCAATGGCGAGTTCGGTGACGCCTCGACAGTTCAGCAAGACGCCAAGTTGAGCTGATCTAGCAAGTGGCCAACGCTGCATCCTGCCGGCCATGAGACCGACGGCGATCTTCGAACCGAAAGCGGCGATGGTCAGGGTCAGCAGGCACAGCAGACCGCTGCCGCGACACAGATCCGCCAGGGTCTGCAGCGGTACAGACAGCGCGCTCGCAACGAAGAACGCGGGAATCAGCGTGTCAGCAACCGTGGCCAAGGCCCGCTGCGATGCTTCGTTGGCCAGCCCTGCGGGAAAGAACAGACCGGCAATCACGGCACCAAGAGCCGGGTGGAGACCGAACACCTGTGTTGCTGTCGCGCCGACCAACACGTATGCGAACATCGCCATCACAAACGGGGCTCCCTGCTGCTGGGAGCTTTGGAACCAGCGCTGAACGATCGGCGGCAGCACGAACATCACCGTCGCCAGCAGCGCGGCGCCGATGCACAAAGCAGTCACGGAAACCGAGCTCAAGTCCGTGGTCAGCAAAATCAACACGGTCACCAGTGCCCAAGCCGTCGCGTCAGCCGCGACGGCAATGCGCAGCGCGGCCCCCGGGATGGGGGCCGGGACGTCGAGATCTTTGATGAGGAGCACGAGAACGGGAACGGCGGTGACACTGAGCGCCACACCGACGAACAGCCACACATGCAGCGGGTGGTGGTCCGGGCCGACGAGTCGGTGTGCGAAGGGCCACGCTGCTAACGCGCAGACGACGACAGGAATAATTACGCATGGCAGCAGTTGCCAATTCGACGACCGCTCGCCCGATTTGCTGCTGTAGGAACGCAGCTCAATGCCGACCAAAAACAGCAGTAACAAGAGTCCCGCTTGGCCTACCGCTTCGATCAGAGATTTCGTAGTCGCGGAAAGTAGCACAGACTTCAGGGAGTGTGGACTGACGGCCAGAATTGTCCCCAGCAGTAGGCCGAAAAAGATAATTCCAACGACCGCCGGCTGCTGAATCCGACGGAAGAGATTCCCGACAAGTAGTGAGCCGAGCAAGACTACGGCCAGCATGATTAGTGCCTGCAGCACGTTACCGAGTGGCATCGACGCTCCCTAGCGCTCGATTGAGATCACTGGTGGAAGACATCGTTGTTTCCCTATCCGAGATCCAATTAGTGGAAACTTCGGCGTGCACTTACGCAATTCATCACGCCACCAAGTGATTTGAGTTTCCTCGGATCACCACGTTGCGTAGGTGTTTTACGTTCGCATCTCGTTATATGGGGTGGCGCAACACGGCGCAACAGCGGCCCGGCCCCCATGATGCGTTCTTAACGCCGGGCGGGCGGAATCATAACGCTTTCCTGACGACCAAAAACCTTAACGCGGCTCCGACGACCATTTGTGGCAGCGGCGCCTACAATCCGCGGGCTACCGTCCCGTGTTTCTAAGATCCGAAAATATTCGAATCCTGTTGGAGGACAACTGATCTAGGGGCCGTCCGGCCTGGAGATCACAATGCTGACGGTGCAGTCGTGCATTGGCCGTCCTTCATCGGATGGAATACCAATCTGTTTGACGTATAGGCGAATTCGTTCACGTCACCCCCGTGCTGTCACCTTGTTCCAATCTGACCTGTCGCCGGTCTCGAGAGTATTTCTGCTGTGGGACAGGCCCGCTGGGCCGGGTCCTCAGGCAAGCGAGACTTGCTGGACAGGTGGAGGTGGCATCCGAGTACGCGCGAAGATGTTGATCGCGCGGTAAAGCGGAGCCGTCACCGCGGTGGTCAGGAGCGCAAGCGCACACAACATCGCGAACGCATAGGGACCGATCAAATGGGCCTGCAGACCCACCGATGCCATGCCAAGTTCGGTGATGCCCCGGCAATTCAGCAGGACCCCGAGTTCGGCTGATCTGGTGAGTGGCCAGCGTTGGATCCTGCCTGACGCAAGACCGACCGCGATCTTCGAACCGAAGGCGGCGACGGTCAGGGTCAGCAGGCACAGCAGACCGCTCCATTGAAACACTTCCGACAGAGTCTCCAGCGGCACCGCCAGCGCACTGGAAACGAAGAACGCAGGAATGAGCATGTCGGCAACCATGCCCAAGGTTCGCTGCGATGCCTCGTTGGCCAGCTCTGTGGGAAAGAACAGACCGGCAATCACCGCGCCGATGGCTGGGTGGAAACCCAATACCTGCGTCGCCGCCGCACCGGCAAGCGCGCATGCGAACATCGCCATCACCAGTGAGGCCGCGTGCTCAGAGCCCTTCAACCACCGTCGAACTAGCCGTGGCAGCACGAAGATCGCTGCCATCAGTAGCCCGACGCCCGCACATAGGGCAGGTACCGACACCGAGCTCAAGTCGGTGGTCAACGCGACCAACACGGTCACCAGGGCCCATGCAATCGCATCGGTCGAGACGGCAATTCGCAGCGCGGTCCCCGGGACGGGCAGCGTCGGGACCCCAAGATCTTGGATGAGCAGCACGAGAACAGGAACGGCAGTGACACCCAGCGCCACACCGACGAATAACCACGCGTTTTGCGGATTGCCGTGTGGGCCGGCTAGACGTTGCGCGAAGGGCCAAGCTGCCGCCCCAGAGATCACGATGGGAGCCAGCACGCAGGGCACCAGTTGCCAGCGTGGCGACCGCTCACCCGACTTGCTGTACGCGCGCAGCTCGATTCCGACCGAAAACATCAGGAGCAAGAGGCCCGCATAGCCCACGGTTTCGATGAGAAACTTCGTGGTCCCGGAAAGCAGCACAGACTTCATGGAAGGAGAACTGGCGGTCAGGGTTGTCCCGACCACAATGCCGAAAAGGATTACGCCGACAACCGCGGGCTGATTAATACGACGGAACAGGTTTCCGACAAACACTGACCCGACAGAGACCGCGGCCAGCATGATCAGCGTGTGCAGCGCATTACCGAGCGGCATCGACCCCCCCTAGCAACAATTGAGGCTACAAGCGGGAGACGTCGTTGTGTCCCTATCTTAGGCTTT
>DASQRI010000565.1:0-6272 GCA_035642975.1 Mycobacterium sp. | reverse complement strand
GTGTTGCGCAACCGGGCCGCGCGCGGCGACCGAATCTTCATCGTCCCCGTGCAGAACCGCTCCCAAACCAGAAGCAGGACCGTCCCAAGCAGAAGGACAACGCATGGCATCCGTCGAAGGTCAGCACCAACCAGCATCGGGTTTTGCGATCGTCGGCTATGCGGCGCGTTTTCCCGGTGCCGCAGACGCAGAAGAGTTTTGGGACGTATTGCGCGAAGGCCGGGACGCGGTATCAGAGGTGCCCGAGGACCGCTGGGACGTCGACGAGTTCTTCGACCCGGACCCCGACGCGCCCGGGAAGGTTGCCACCCGTCGGGCAGGTTTTGTTGACGATGTGACCGGGTTCGATGCTCCGTTCTTCGGCATGTCGACACGCGAAGTCCGGATGCTGGACCCACAGCATCGGCTGCTGCTGGAAACGGCGTGGCGCGCGGTGGAGCATTCCGGCACTGCCCCAACGGCTTTGGCGAATACCAACACCGGTGTGTTTGTCGGCTTGGCCACCCACGACTACCTGGGAATGGCGTCGGGTGACCTGACTTTCCCTGAGATCGAAGCGTATATGGCGATCGGCACGTCGAATGCCGCAGCAGCAGGCCGGATCAGTTTCCGGTTGGGCCTCCAGGGCCCGTCGGTTGCTGTCGACACGGCCTGCAGCTCGTCGTTGGTGGCAATCCATCAGGCATGTCAGGCGCTACAACTGGGCGAGTGTGATCTTGCGCTGGCCGGCGGCGCGAACGCCCTGCTCACCCCGGCGACCATGATCACCTTCTCCCACGCTCACATGCTCGCGCCCGACGGCAAGTGCAAGACATTCGACGCCGCCGCGGACGGCTACGTGCGCGGCGAGGGTTGCGGCGTCATCGTCGTGAAGCGGCTCGAAGACGCGATTCGCGACGGCGACCGGATTCGAGCCGTGATTCGGGGCAGCGCGATCAACCAGGACGGCGCATCGGGTGGTCTGACGGTGCCGAACGGTATTGCCCAGCAACGGGTTATCGCCGACGCGCTGAAGCGCGCCGGCGTCGCGGCCGCGGACGTCGATTACCTGGAAGCGCATGGGACCGGGACGTCGTTGGGCGATCCGATCGAAATCCAGGCGGCCGGGGCTGCCTACGGTGCCGCGCGTGACGCGGACCGGCCGCTGCTGGTCGGCTCGGCGAAGACCAACATCGGGCACCTGGAAGCAGCCGCGGGTATCGCGGGTGTGATCAAGGTCATCCTGTCGCTCGAGCACGGGCTTTTGCCGCAGCACTTGCACTTTCGCGATCCGTCGCCGCACATCCCTTGGGATCGACTCCCGGTTCAGGTGGTGCAGGAGGCTACCGCCTGGGAACGCAACGGTCGGCCCCGCATCGCAGGCATCAGCTCGTTCGGGTTCGCCGGGACCAACGCGCACGTCATCCTCGAAGAGGCACCTATTGCGGAGGTCGCTGTCGCGCCGGCTGACCAACCCGCAGACAAACGATTCGGCGTGGTTCCGATCTCAGCGCGGACGCCCGAGGCGCTGGTTCAGCTGGCTGATCAATACCGCAGCTGGTTGAGCGCGCACCCGGAAGCCACCTTGGCCGACTTGTGCCTCACCGCCGGGGTTGGTCGCGCTCACTTCGAGCACCGGGCCGCGTTGGTGGTCAATTCGACCGAATCCGCCGGTGAGCTGCTCGGTGCGCTCGCCGACGACCGTCCGGCACCTGGTCTGGTGCGCGGAACGTCGGATGGCAAGCCGAAGACGGCGTGGCTGTTCACCGGCCAGGGCAGTCAGTACGTCGGCATGGCCCGCGAGCTGTTCGACACCGAACCGGTGTTCGCCGAGACGTTGACCCAGTGTGCTGCCGCGACCGCCGACGTTCTCGAAAAGCCGTTACTGGAGGTAATTTTCGATATCGACAGCCCGGACAACGAAGAGACGTTGCGGCAGACCTCCTACGCCCAGCCCGCTTTGTTCGCGGTGGAGATGGGCCTGGCCAGGCTCTGGCAGTCATGGGGCTTCGAGCCCGACGTCGTGCTGGGTCACAGCGTCGGCCAGTATTCGGCAGCCTGTGTCGCGGGCGTACTCAGCCTCGAAGACGGAATGTTGCTGATGGCCGAGCGCGGCCGCCTGTTCGCCAGTTTGCCCGCAGGCGGTCGGATGGTCGCGGCGTTCACCACCGCCGAGCGCGTTGAGAAGCTCACCGACGAATTCCCGAGCCTCTCGGTGGCCGCCTACAACGGCGCCAACACTGTACTGTCCGGTCCCGCAGATGATTTGGAACAAGCGGTGTCTCGGTTGACCGCCGACAGTGTCCGGTGTGACTGGCTGGACACCAGCCACGCCTTCCACTCGGCGCTGCTGGATCCGATCCTCGACGAGTTCGAGTCGTATGCCGATCGGTTCAATTTCGCTTCACCGCAACGGATTTTGGTGTGCAACCGCACTGGCGCCGCGATCGGCAGAAGCGTGAAACTCGATGGCAACTACTGGCGTCGCCACGCGCGGCAGCCGGTGGAATTCGCCAAGAGTGTGCGCACGCTGGCCGATCTGGGCTGCAAAGTCTTGTTGGAGATCGGCCCGCAACCTGTGCTCACCGCCGCGGCTCTGCGGGCATGGCCCGACCCGGCCACCACACCGCGTGCGATCGCGTCGTTGCGGAAGAACACCGCCGACCAACGTCAGATCACCGAGGCCCTTGCCGACTTGTACGTCCTGGGCCACCTGCCCGATTTCGGCGCCGTCGCTCAGGGATCCGCGCTGAAGCTCGACCTGCCGACCTATCCATTCCAGCATCGGCAGTACTGGTACCGCGAGAATCGGATCCTGCCCAACCAGAATTCCCACGTTGAGACGACCAGCGAAACCGTCCGGCTTCTCGAGGAGGGGCGGATCGACGAACTTGCCGCCCTCCTTAGCGGTGCGAGCGACGATCATCAGACCGTTGATGTGCTGACACGACTTGCCGCACACCACAACCAACAGCGCAAGAACCAGTCGATCTCGGACGCACGCTACGAGATTCTCTGGGAGAAATCCTCTGCCGCAGGCTCAGATCTGCAAATTGGCGGGCTATCTACCTGGCTCCTCATCGGTGACGATGCCGATGCGGCCCAGCCGTTGGTCGACGCACTGACCGCGTTCGGGCACCAGCATCGAATCCTCGGGTTGCCGACGTCCGACACGGATGAGGAACAACTCGAGGCCGCATTACGCGCGGCCTCGGAAGGCGAACCGGCGCTGCGGATCGTGCACGTCGCGGCGCTCGACTCCGACACCGCACCCACGATGCGATCGCTGTTGCAGATGCAACACCGCGTCATGGGCGGAACACAACGACTCTTCCGGGCCGCCGCCGCCGCTGAACTCCGCAGCCCGATCTGGCTGGTAACCCGTGGTGCACAAGGCGTCGTCGACGGCGACACCGTGTCACCCAACCAGAGTTGCCTGTGGGGATTCGGTCGTGCCGCGTCGCTGGAGTACCCGCAAATGTGGGGCGGACTGGCGGATCTGGCCGAGGCCGGCGCCGACGAATGGTCGCAGTTCGTCACCCTGGTGGCGGCACAGTGTGGTGAGGACCAGGTGGCGCTGCGTGATGGTGTGGTCTACGTTCCCCGACTTGTTCGGCGGACCGAAACGCCGGGTGCGACGCCGGTCGTATTGCGCTCCGACGCAACATATCTGGTCACCGGCGGCCTTGGCTCGATCGGATTGGAGATCGCTGCATATCTGGCCGCCAACGGCGCCCGGCATCTGGTGTTGACGAGCCGGCGCTCGCCCAGCGAGGCGGCGCAACGGCGCATCGACGCGATTCGCGAACAGCACAGCTGCGAAACCCGCGTCGTTGCGGCTGACGTCGCCGATGCGCACGACGTCGCACGGCTGCTGGCCACCGTGCAGGCCGAACTACCGCCGCTGGCCGGCATCGTCCACGCCGCAGGCGAGATCGGTACCACGCCGCTGCACTCCCTGGATGACGCCGAAGTCGATCGGGTGTTCGCCGGAAAGGTCTGGGGTGCGTGGCATTTGAGCGAAGCAGCCGTCGACCTGCAGCTGGACTTCTTCGTCAGCACGTCGTCGATCGCCTCGGTGTGGGGTGGTTTCGGGCAGACCGCTTACGGCGCCGCCAACGCCTTCCTTGATGGGCTGTCCTGGCGACTGCGTGAGCAGGGTGTTCCTGCGGTCAGCGTGAACTTCGGTCCCTGGTCGGCGGGCATGGCCGATGCGGAGGCGCGAAAGAAACTGGAGCAGCGCGGAATCCGGACATTGTCACCTGCCGATGCGCTGGCGGGTCTGACCGATCTACTGGCAGCTTCGTCCGCGCAAGGTGTCGTCGCCCGGATCGACTGGGCCAAATTCCTGCCGCTCTACCAGCAAGCCGGCCAGCGGCCATTCCTGGCGGAACTGGCGGATGAGGTGCCCGATGCGGCGCCGGCGCTGACGGCGTCCGGGAAGACCCAGCTGGTCGAGCAGCTCACCAACGCCCCGGCTCAGCAGCGCAAAAAGCTGCTGGCGAACTACCTGCGTGACGCGGTGGCCGAAGTGACGCGCGTCGATCCCGCGGAGATCCGCGAAGACGCCGGATTCTTCGATCTCGGCATGGATTCGCTGATGGCCGTCGAGTTGCGGCGCCGGATCGAGCAGGGCGTCGGGAAGCAGATCCCGGCCACGCTGGCGATGGATTACCCACGCCTGTCCGACGTGGTGGATTATCTGCTCAGCGACGTGCTCGGGCTCAGCGAATCCGCCAAGTCAGGAACTCAACTAGCCACCGCAGTGACGACCCGTACGGATGAGCCGATCGCGATCGTCTCGGTGGCGTGCAATTTCCCCGGCGCCCCCAATCCCGAAGCGTTCTGGGAGCTGTTGTCCGGCGGCGTCAATGCGATCAGTGAGGTCCCCGAGGACCGGTTCGACATCGACGAGTTCTACGACCCGGATCCAGACGCCCCAGGCAAGATCTACAGCCGCTACGGCGGATACATCGACGGGATCGACGGATTCGATCCGGAATTCTTCGGTGTCTCCCCGCGCGAGGCGGTGTGGATCGACCCGCAGCAGCGGCTGGTGCTGGAAACCGCGTGGGAAGGCATCGAACGTGCCGGGTACTCCCCGGCTTCGCTACGCGGCAGCCGGACAGGCGTCTTCGTGGGGGTGGGTGCCAACGAGTATTCACATCTGCTGTCCGCCAACTCGGTGGAGAAGATCGAGCCCCAGTTCATCACCGGCAATGCGCTTAACGCCATTACCGGCCGGGTTGCTTATGCCCTCGGGTTCGAGGGCCCGGCGGTCGCGGTCGACACCGCGTGCAGCTCGTCGTTGGTGGCCGTCCATCAGGCTTGCCAGGCACTGCATTCCGGCGACTGCGATTTGGCCCTGGCAGGTGGCGTTAACGTCCTGCTGAGCCCGGTGACCATCATCGCCGCGTCGCGCGCCCGGATGCTGTCCCCGAACGGACGATGCGCGACCTTCGACGCCTCCGCAGATGGTTATGTCCGCAGTGAAGGCTGCGGGATTCTGGTGCTCAAGAGGCTGAGCGACGCGGTGCGTGACGGCGACCGGGTTGCCGCGGTCATCCCGAGCAGCGCGGTCAACCAGGACGGTGCATCCAGTGGTCTGACGGTGCCCAATGGTGGTGCACAGCAACGTCTTATCGCCACGGCGCTGGCCCGCGCCGGTCTCACCGGCGGTGACGTCGACTATCTCGAGGCGCACGGAACAGGTACCCCGCTGGGCGACCCGATCGAGGTGCAGGCGGCCGGGGCTGCCTACGGTGGCGCTCGTGACGCCGACAAGCCGTTGCTGATGGGTTCGGTGAAGACGAACATCGGTCACCTCGAATCGGCTTCGGGGGCAGCCGGTTTGATCAAGGTCGTGCTGTCGCTGCAGCACGGAGTGCTGCCGCAGAGCCTGCACTTCGACAAGCCGTCGCCGCACATCCCGTGGGACTCGCTGCCGGTTCGGGTCGTCACCGAGGCGACCCCGTGGAAAGCCAACGGCAAGCCGCGCCGCGCCGGTGTGAGTTCGTTCGGATTCACCGGCACGAACGCACACGTGCTGCTCGAGGAGGCGCCGGCACAGTCGGTGGTCGTCGAACATGATTCGGCACACGACGCTGACAACACCGTGGAGGCGTCGGAGGCGGACAGCCCCGAAGAGTCGGTCGAGGTGCTGGCGCTCTCGGCACGGTCGTCGGACGCCTTGGTGGCGTTGGCGCAGCGTTACGGATCCTGGCTGGACACCAACCCAGCGGCCGACATCGCCGAAGTGTCCTTGACGGCGGGCGTGGGACGTTCGCACTTCG
>DASQRI010000564.1:0-9095 GCA_035642975.1 Mycobacterium sp. | reverse complement strand
GCCCTATGCCGAAATTGTCGCGTCGGTGGCCTCGGTGTCGGCCGGGCCGGGCACTCGGGCCAATATCGATGAATTCACCAAGACCACCAGCAAGGGTGTGGAAACCATCGGCGGAGCCAAACGCGGCAAGGCGATCATCATCTTGAATCCGGCCGATCCGCCGATGATCATGCGCGACACCATCTTCTGCGCCATTCCGGAGGACGCCGACCGCGACGCGATCGCCCAGTCGATTCACGACGTCGTCGCCGAGGTGCAGACCTACGTGCCGGGATACCGGCTGCTCAACGAGCCGCAGTTCGACGACCCGTCGATCAACTCCGGCGGCCAAGCCCTGGTCACCACGTTCGTCGAGGTCGAGGGCGCCGGCGATTATCTGCCCCCGTATGCGGGCAACCTCGACATCATGACCGCCGCGGCCACCAAGGTCGGCGAGGAGATCGCCAAGGAATCCCTGTCCGCGACGGCGGGAGGAGCGCAAGCGTGAGTACCGACATCTTCTTCAACCCGATCTGGGACGTCCGGATGACCGACACGTCCCTGCGCGACGGATCTCACCACAAGCGTCACCAGTTCACCAAGGACGAGGTCGGCGCCATCGTAGCGGCGCTCGACAACGCCGGCGTACCGGTGATCGAGGTGACGCACGGCGACGGGCTCGGCGGTTCGAGCTTCAACTACGGCTTCTCCAAGACGCCCGAGCAGGAGTTGATCAAGCTCGCGGCTGAGACCGCCAAAGAAGCCAAGATCGCCTTCCTGATGCTGCCCGGCGTCGGCACCAAGGAAGACATCAAAGAGGCGCAGAACAATGGCGGCTCGATCTGCCGGATCGCCACCCACTGCACCGAGGCCGACGTGTCGATCCAGCACTTCGGCCTGGCTCGCGAGCTGGGCCTGGAAACCGTCGGGTTCCTGATGATGGCGCACACGATTCCGCCGGAGAAACTGGCCGCGCAGGCGCGCATCATGGCCGACGCCGGATGTCAGTGTGTCTACGTGGTCGACTCCGCCGGGGCGCTGGTGCTCGACGGCGTTGCGGACCGGGTTTCGGCGCTCGTCGCCGAACTCGGCGACGACGCGCAGGTCGGCTTTCATGGCCACGAAAACCTCGGCCTGGGGGTCGCTAACTCGGTGGAGGCTGTGCGGGCGGGCGCCAAACAGATCGACGGCTCGTGTCGTCGCTTCGGCGCCGGCGCCGGAAACGCGCCCGTCGAGGCGCTGATCGGGGTGTTCGACAAGATCGGCGTCAAGACCGGCATCGACTTCTTCGACATCGCCGACGCCGCCGAGGACGTCGTACGCCCGGCGATGCCGGCCGAATGTCTGCTGGACCGCAACGCCCTGATCATGGGCTACTCCGGGGTGTACTCGAGCTTCCTCAAGCACGCCATCCGCCAGTCCGAGCGCTACGGAGTTCCGGCCCACCAACTGTTGCACCGGGCCGGCCAGCGCAAACTGATCGGCGGTCAAGAAGACCAGCTCATCGATATCGCGCTGGAGATCAAGCGCGAGCAAGCCGCGGGCGGGCAGGAAGCCGTCACACACTAGCCTCACAGCTTCAGCAAGGGCAGCGGTAACGCTGCCGCGGGTACCCTCGATTACACATCGAGCAAGAGCCGGTGCCCTAAGGAGCAATCCGATGACCATGACTTCCGGAAACCCGAGGTCCCGTCGCCGCGGACTGTATGGTCTGCTCGCTGGTGGCCTGCTGAGTGCCTCGGCCGCGACGCTCATTGCGTTGCCTGTGGCGACGTTGCCTGTGGCGAACGCCCAATGCGATCAAACCGTGGGTAATTCCATCGACTCGTACCTAAAGCGGCATCCCGACCTGCACCGGGAGCTGCAGGCCAGATCGGAGGCCGAGGGCGGCGGCCCCAACGTCATCGATTACCTGAATCGGCATCCGGATGTGCGGCAGAACCTGATCAACCTGTCGCAGCAGTGCGCGCCGTAGCCGGCTAGCGAGCGGGCCTCGCGCGTGGGTGCCCGTGGCAACACGTGGAAACGTTCGCCCATTGACGAAAACTAGAACACGTTCTAGCGTCGAGGCGTGTTCTCTGACCCCCTTACCGAGGCGATCGCCGAGGCCGAGAAATTGGTCGCCGCCGCACCGCATATCGAGACCGAGGCCGATCTACTCGAAGGACTGCAGTATCTGGCGGGCTGCGTCGCGGGCTGCGTCCACTTGGCTTTCGACTACGAGCGCGACCACCCTTTCCTGCAGTCCGGGACGGGGCCGTTCACCAAGATGGGTCTGGACAACCCGGACACGCTCTACTTCGGCACCCGGGTGCACCCCGACCGCGATTACGTGGTCACCGGCAGGCGGGGAACTACCACGGACCTAAGCTTCCAGCTGCTCGGAGGCGAGTACACCGACGACAATGTGCCCGCCAGCCAAGCGGCCTTCGACGACCGCGAGCTCGAGATCTCCGCGGACGGCAGCTTCGAATGGCGCTTCCGGCCGACCAGCCCCGGCCAGCTGGTGATGCGTGAGGTCTACGGCGATTGGTCGGCGCAGCGCGGCACGCTGGCCATCTCCCGGCTGGATACCGCTGGCACCGCGCCGCCACCGCTGACCCGTCAGGCGATCGAAAAGCGTTATGCGGTAGCGGGATCGCAGCTTGTGAACCGGGTCAAGACGTGGTTGCAGTTCCCGCAGTGGTTTTATCTCGACATTCCGGTCAACACCATGGTCGCGCCGCGGCTGACGCCCGGTGGTCTTTCGACGCAGTATTCGTCGGTGGGGCATTTCGACCTGCGGCCCGACCAGGCGCTGGTGATCACGGTGCCGGTCACCGACGCCCCTTACCGGGGTTTCCAGCTGGGCAGCCTGTGGTATATCTCGCTGGACTACATCAATCACCAGACCTCGCTGAACAACACCCAGGCGCAGGCGGATCCGGATGGCAAGGTTCGCATCGTGGTTGCCGATCAGAACCCCGGAGTCACCAACTGGGTCGAGACGCTCGACCATCGGAAAGGCTTCCTGCAGTTCCGCTGGCAGCGGGTGTCGCGCGAGCTCGCCGAAGCCGACGGCCCCACCGTCGAGCTGGTGGACTTCGACGCGATACCGGCCACCCTGCCTCATTTCGCGCACAACAAGATTTCCGATGAGGATTGGCGCGCTCGAATCACTCTGCGCCAACAGCAAATTGCGGCCAGGATGCTGGGGTAGGAATGACAGGGATGCTCAAAAGAAAAGTCGTGGTGATCAGCGGCGTCGGACCGGGGCTCGGCACCACGCTGGCACACCGGTGCGCACGGGACGGCGCCGACTTGGTGCTGGCGGCGCGAACCGTCGAACGCCTGGATGAGCTTTCCAAACAACTCAACGACGCCGGACACAAGGCGCTGGCGGTGCGTGCGGACATCACCGACGACGGCGAGGTTGCTTACCTCGTCGAGTCCGCGACGGCGGCCTACGGCAAGGTCGACGTCCTGATCAACAATGCGTTCCGGGTGCCGTCGATGAAACCGTTGGCCGGCACCAGTTTCCAGCACATCCGCGACGCCATCGAGCTCAGTGCGCTTGGCGCGTTGCGACTCATTCAGGCCTTCACGCCTGCGCTGGAAGAGTCCAACGGTTCCATCGTCAACGTGAACTCCATGGTCCTCCGGCACTCGCAGGCGAAATACGGCGCGTACAAGATGGCCAAGTCCGCCCTGCTGTCCATGTCGCAGTCATTGGCCACCGAGCTCGGCGAGAAAGGCATCCGCGTCAATTCCGTTGCACCCGGCTATATCTGGGGCGAGACACTGCAGGGCTATTTCGAGCATCAGGCCGGCAAGTACGGCACCACGGCCGACCAGATCTACCAGGCCACCGCGGCGAACTCCGATCTCAAGCGGCTGCCCACCGAGGACGAGGTGGCGTCGGCGATCATGTTCATGGCCAGTGACTTGTCCAGCGGCATCACCGGGCAGACGCTCGACGTCAACTGCGGCGAGTACCACACGTAATGACCCAACGCACCGACATCGCGACCGTTGACGAGTTGCACGCGTCGGCAACCAAGCTGACTGGGCTCGACGACTTCGGCTCCGACGACGATAACTATCGCGAAGCGCTGAGCGTGCTGCTGGAGTCTTACCAGCAGGATGCGGGCCTGACGGTGTTGGGCAGCAAGATGCATCGCTTCTTCTTGCGCGGCGCGCTGGTGGCCCGGCTGCTGTCCGAATCCGCGTGGAAGCAATACCCGCAACATGCCGACGTCAGGATCCAGCGGCCGATCTTTGTCACCGGGCTGGTGCGTACCGGCACCACGGCGCTGCATCGGCTACTCGGCGCCGATCCGGCGCACCAGGGTCTGCACATGTGGCTGGCCGAGTTTCCGCAGCCGCGTCCGCCGCGGGAAACCTGGGAATCTCATCCGCTGTATCGCCAACTCGACGCCCAGTTCACCCAACACCACCAGGACAATCCTGGGTACACCGGGCTGCATTTCATGGCCGCATACGAGCTGGAGGAATGCTGGCAGCTGTTGCGGCAGTCGCTGCACTCGGTGTCCTACGAGACCCTCGCGCACCTGCCCACCTACTCAAAGTGGTTGTCGCAGCAGGACTGGACGCCAGCATACGGGCGGCACCGCAAGAACCTTCAGCTGATCGGGCTCAACGACGCCGACAAGCGGTGGGTGCTCAAGAACCCGAGCCATCTATTCGCATTGGATGCGTTGATGTCGACCTACCCGGACGCGCTTGTCATTCAGACGCATCGACCGGTCGAGACGATCATGGCCTCGATGTGCTCGCTGGCCCAGCACACCGCTGAAGGCTGGTCGACGACGTACGTCGGCGCACAAATCGGGGCGGACTCGATGGAGACATGGTCACGCGGTCTGGAGCGGTTCAACAGCGCACGCGCCAAATATGATTCGGATCAGTTCTACGACGTCGACTACCGCGAGTTGATCGCCGATCCGATGGGCACGGTGGCCGACGTCTACCGCCACTTCGATATCCCGCTCACCGAGGCGGCTCGGCAGGCCATGGAAGATAGCCACGCCGAAAGCCAAACCGGCGCAAGGGCTCCGAAGCATACGTACTCGCTGGCCGACTACGGGCTGACCGCCGAAGCGGTCAAGGAGCGATTCGCCGGGCTGTGATACCGGGCTAGCCGTCGCCGGCCGGAGGTGCGGTGGACACCGCATCCAAACATCCCTCGGCGACGGCGTGTTCGATGCTGTCAGCCAGTTTCGGGCAGGCTCTGGTCCGCGCGCTGTCCGCACCGCTCGCGCGTAGCTCGGCGAAATAGGCACAGCGCTGCGACGCTTCGGTGTTCCATTGCACCGCAGTGTGTCCCGGCCCCAACCGCTTGACGTTGACGGTGGCGTGGCAGAACCGGCAGTCCACCGGCTGCAGACCCGACGTCAGATAGCGGGTCCGATCGGCCTGGCTGGCCTCGCGGACGGCGGCGGCGCGTTCCGGGTCATCGGCGAAAGCCGGTGCCTTAGAACAGGGCCCAGCCCCGCGCCGACCACCCGTCACCGCCGGCTCGTCATGGCGGTCGTGGTCGCCATGGAGCATCAGCATCGACCGAGCCAGCCGATCGACGTCGGGTGTCTCCTCCGGTGTGGCCATCACGAAACCTGGGTGGGTTGTCCTTCGGAATCGGACTGCTGCTTGAGGTTTTCCTCGACCTCGACGTGCCACTTCTCGTTGGCGATGGTGGTGTCCACCTCGATTTCGAAGCGGTCCGTCATGTCAGAGGTGACGTCGCCCACATCTACATAAAACTGCTGATACCACCGCCGCATCTGATATACGGCGCCGTCTTCCTCGACCAGCAGCGGGTTGTCGATGCGGGTCTTGTGCCGCCAGATCTCGACGTCTTGCAGGAAGCCCTTGCTGACGCCCTCGGTGAAGACCTTGGCCAGCTTGTCGGTCATGGCCTCGTCCATGCCCTGGGGCTTCTCGACGATGACACCCCACTGCAGCAGGAACGAATTCTGGGTCACCGGGTAGTGGCAGTTGATCAGGATCGACTCGGCCTTGTAGTCGCCGTATTTGTTGTGCAGCCAGTTGATCATGAAGGACGGGCCGAAGTACGACGCCTCCGAATCAAGATGCGCCTCGCCGTATGAGGTGCCCAGATCATTGACGTCCGGGCGGCCGACGTTATGCAAGTACTGCGAGGCGACGTGACCTTCGAAGACGTTCTTGAAGTACGTCGGCAGACCGAAGTGGATGTAGAAGAAGTGCGCCATGTCGGTGACGTTGTCGATGATGTCGCGGCAGTTGGAGCCCTCGATCAGAATGGAATTCCACCGCCAGTCGGTCCAGTCGCTGCTGGCGAACTCCGGGATGTCCGGGATCTGCACCTCGGGCTGCGGCGGGTTGCCTTCGTGGTCGTGCCAGACGAACAGCAGGCCGCTGCGCACGTCGGTCGTCCAGGACCGGGTGCGGGCCAGCCGCGGCGTGCGCTTGGCGTAGGGGACCAGCTTGCATTTGCCGTCACCACCCCAGCGCCAGTCGTGGAATGGGCAGGCGATTTCGTCGCCCTTGATGGTGCCCTGCGACAGGTTGCCGCCCATATGCCGGCAGTAGCCGTCGAGCACGTGCACATCCCCGTGCGAGTCGGCGAACACGACGAGGTGAGTGCCGAACGCCTCGACCCCGTGCGGCTCGCCGTCCTGGTAATCCTTGACCGGGCCAAGGCAGTGCCAGCCGCGCGCGTAGCGGTCGGGCAGGGTACCGGCGTCGATCTCGCGTATCGCGGCAGTCTCGGTAGCCATGACGCCTCCAAATTCTTCGGCTCTAACTAGAACACGTTACAGTTTTTCCTTGCGATCGCGCAACGCCGCGTACCCGACCTGCGGTATATGTGAACAATGCCGCTGTTTTCCTTCGAAGGCCGATCCCCGAAGATCGATCCCACGGCCTTCGTCGCCCCAACCGCCACGTTGATCGGCGATGTCCACATCGAGGCCGGGGCATCGGTGTGGTTCAACACGGTGCTGCGCGCCGACTATGCGCCGGTGATCGTGCGTGAGGGCGCCAATGTGCAAGACGGCTCGGTGTTGCACGCACCGCCGGGCATCCCTGTCGACATCGGTCCGGGTGCAACGGTCGCGCACATGTGCATCATCCACGGCGCCCACATCGGCGCCCAGGCGCTGATCGCCAACCACGCCACCGTCCTGGACGGCGCGGTGATCGGCGCGCGCAGTCTGGTTGCCGCGGGTGCACTGGTGACCGGTGGTACGAAGATCCCAGACGAGGTTCTGGTAGTCGGAGCGCCTGCCACCGTCAAAGGTCCGATCGCGGGCACCGGTGCCGAGATGTGGGTCAAGGTGAACCCGAAGGCCTATCAGGATCTCGCCCAGCGCTATCTGACTGGGCTGGAACCGATTTAGATCTTGCGCGCGCTCGCGGTCGCCTGGTCGACTTCCCAGTACGCGCGCAGCGCGACCAGCTTGCCCTGGTCGTCCGCTTTGTAGGTGAATACCCCTTCGGCGGTGACCTGATGACCGGCCGCGGTGATCAGGATGTGGCCGACGTTGGCCTCTTCGTTGCCGCACTGGTAGGTGTCGCGGAAGTGAAACTCGATCTTGTCCGTCGGTGCTATTGCCTTGTCCCAGAACGCCGAGATCGCGTCACGCCCGCGGTGGCCCTTGCCTTCGGGGTCGAAATGCGATGGCCCGATGGGGTCTTCGACGATCGCGTCCTCGGTGAACACCGCCAGCCATGCTTCTTTGTCCCTGGCGCCCACCGCGTCACGGGAGCGCTTGCCGGCCAGATGTGCGGGCGATTGGGTCACGAGTCCTGCCATCCCGAGTGGATATAGGTTTCCGCGAAGCGTTTCAGCGAATCCTTCTTCTTCTCCAACGGCGCATCGAAGCCCAGCCCGTCGAAAACCCAGGGGATGACGATGTTATCGGTGACACCGATCTCGGCAAGCTCCCGGTGGCCATCCACCCCGAACTTGTCGATGCAGACTGCCTGGTATTCGAAAGGCACATCCGCACGGTCATATTCGGCGAGCAACGCCTTGAGTTTGCCGATCGTTTCGGCCAGCTGCTCGGCGGTCATCATCGCGCTGGTCCAGCCGTCACTGACCCGGGCGGCACGCTTGAGCGCGATGTCAGTATGGCCACCGACGTAGAACGGCACCGGCTTGCTCGGTGCCGGGCTCATCTGCAACTTGTCGAAGTCGTAGAAATCGCCGTGGAATTCCACCATTCCGCCGGCGAGCACGAGTTTGATCACCTTGATCATCTCGTCCACGCGGGCGCCGCGACGCTTGTACGGCACGCCACACCATTCGAATTCCTCTGGTGCCCAGCCGATGCCGACCCCGAAACCGAACCTGTTGTTGGTCAGGTTGGCTACCGAACCGACCTGGCGGGCCAGCAGCAGCGGGTTGCGGGAGCCCAGCTTCATCACGTTGGTGTAGAAAAACAGCTCCGAGGTGACCGCGCCCATCGCGCCGGCGGCGATCAGCGGATCGACCCACGGCGTGTCCTCGTTCCACATCCGTGACCCGTCCGGGGTGTACGGGTAATCGGCGGCGGCCTTCTCCATGTAGAACAACGAGTCCGGCAGCGCGATCGCGTCGAACCCGACCTCTTCAGCGGTTTTGGCGATGTCGACCAGCTGATCGATTGGCCCCATCGCGACGCTGCAGGTGTACTTCACGGTTTATCAGCCCCCACAACCCACATCGAGTAGTACTGCGAGCCGCCGCCGTAAGCGTGGCCAAGTGCCTTGCGGGCGCCCCGAACCTGGTGATCGCCGGCTTTGCCCATCACCTGGATGGCCGCCTCGGCGAACCGGATCAGACCCGATGCGCCGATCGGGTTCGACGACAGCACGCCGCCGGACGCATTGAGCGGGATGCGCCCGCCGATCTTGGTTTCGCCTGCTTCAGTGAGCTTCCATCCCTCACCCTCGGGCGCAAAGCCGAGGTTCTCCAGCCACATCGGCTCGAACCACGAGAAGGGCACATAGATCTCGGCGGCGTCGATCTCGTCGATCGGGCTGGTGATGCCCGCCGCCTTCCACAGCGCCTTGGCGGCGTCGCGCCCGGCCTGCGGGTTGACCTGGTCGCGGCCGGAGAACGCCAGCGGTTCGGTGCGCAACGCGGTGGCGTG
>DASQRI010000563.1:0-18601 GCA_035642975.1 Mycobacterium sp. | reverse complement strand
CACGCCGCCGATGCCCCGCAGCCGCCGCCGTCCGGCCGCCCCGCGCGCGCGCCCGGACAAACCCCCGCCGCGGCGCAAACGGGCCTGGGGCCAAGTCATTTCACTGGGCCTGGTGATCGCCGTGCTGCTGCTCTGCGCGGGCATCCTGGGCGGCGCGCTGTGGCTGGAGACCGCGATCCACCGCCAGACCGTGCTGACCGACTATCCGGGCCGTCCGGCGTCCGGGCACGGCAGCACCTGGTTGCTGGTCGGCTCGGACAGCCGTCAAGGCCTGACCGTCGAGCAGCAGCAAGCTCTGGCGACCGGCGGCGACACCGGCAACGGCCGGACCGACACCATATTGCTGGTGCACGTGCCGGGGTTGGGGTCGGGCACCCCCACGACGATGGTGTCCATCCCCCGCGACTCCTACGTGCCGATCCCCGGCTACGGCCGCGACAAGATCAACGCGGCGTTCGCGATGGGCGGTGCGCCGTTGCTGGCGCAGACCGTCGAGCAGGCGACCGGTATGCGGCTCGACCACTACGCCGAGGTCGGGTTCAGCGGGTTCGCCGGCCTGGTCGACGCCCTCGGCGGAGTCACCGTGTGCCCCACCGCGCCGATCGACGATCCACTGGCGGGTATCGACCTGCCCGCCGGATGCCAGAATCTCGACGGCCGCGACGCGCTCGGCTATGTGCGCAGCCGGGCCACCCCGCGGGCCGACCTTGATCGCATGATCGACCAGCGGCGGTTCATGTCGGCGCTATTGCACCGGGCTGCCGGCCCGGCGGTGTGGCTCAACCCGTGGCGTTGGTATTCGGTGCCGCATGCCGCGGCCGACGCGTTGACCGTGGATCACGGCGATCACGTCTGGGACCTGGCCCGGCTGGGATGGGCTCTGCACGGATCGACAACGACGCTGACCGTGCCGATCGGCGAGTTCACCACCAGCGACGCCGGTTCGGTGGTGGTGTGGGATCACGAGAAGGCCGCCCTGCTGTTCGACGCGCTGGCCGCTGACGCGCCGGTGCCGCCGGCCGTTCTCAACGGCTGACCCCAACGCCGCGACAAGGGACGTCAGATGTTCAGAAGACCAGCCGTTTCTTGCGGATAGCCGGTTGTCCCGGCACCTTCACTTCGGTTGTCGTCGTGGTCGCGGCGAAGGTCGCTTGAACCGACACGTCGCCGTCGGAGGCGGTGAAGTCAGCCTTACCCTTGCCCCGTTTCACCGGTAATCCCTTGAGTTTGAAATACGCCTCGACGTGGTGGCTGCCCGGCGTGATGTTCACGCGAGTCGGCGCGGCCCAGTCCCCCGCGTGCTCGAATTTGGCACCCAAATCCGCGCCCAGGTCCAGGCCGGCCGAGGTCGAGCCCGCAAGTGAAACTTTCATCTTCGGGTTCTCGAACGTCACCGTCAACGACGGCTGCGGGGTAGTCATGGAACGCACTATGCGTGGCGCCCTCGCGCCGTCACGTGCAAACCGGCGAGATTTCAGTCGCGCTTCACCGTCGAACTAGCGGAGCACCGTGACGGTCGGGCAGCGAGGTGCGGGCCTGAATTAATATGCCGTCGCAAAATGGTGCGGATACTGTATTAAATGAAGCCTTTCTTTACTTAGGCAAAGCTCGCCTCAGTAAGTATTACCTTGGCTGACAATGCCTTTGACCTGCGGTAGCGTAGCCATCATGAACGATCACGATTCCCATAAGGCAAAGTTTTCCGCGTTATTACAAGAGCAGATCTACCACGAATTCACCAATGCCCAGCAGTATATTGCGATGGCGGTTTATTTCGACGGCGCAGACCTGCGTCAGCTCGCGAAGCACTTCTACGCGCAGGCCGTCGAGGAACGCAACCACGCGATGATGCTCGTGCAGTATCTGCTCGACCGCGGCGTGCGGGTCGAGATCCCCGGAGTGGACGGGGTGCGCAACCAGTTCGACACCGCGCGCGATGCGCTGGCGTTGGCGCTGGAGCAGGAGAAGACCGTGACCGAACAGGTCAGCAGGCTGGCCGCCGTCGCCCGCGACGAGGGTGACTACCCCGGCGAACAATTCATGCAGTGGTTCCTCAAAGAACAGGTCGAGGAAGAGGCGCTGATGAGTTCGCTGGTGCGCGTCGCCGACCGCGCCGGAGCCAATTTGTTTGACCTGGAGAACTTCGTCGCACGGGAGATCGAGTCGCCGGGCCGGGTGTCCGACGCGCCGGTCGCCGCCGGCGGCCGGCTCTAGTCACTGATAATCGGCGCCGGTCAGGCCGTCCTCCAGCCACGCCTTGACCCGGCCCGGGTAGTTGGTGGCCAGCCATGCCACCCCGATATCGCGGCAGAACGTGACGTCCTCATAGTCGTCGGGGGTCCAGCAGTACAACGCGCGGCCCTGGGCGGCCGCTCGGTCGACGAGCTCGGGGTGTTCCCGCAGGGTGGCGATCGACGGCCCGACGGCGGTGGCCCCGACCGTGGTGGCCGCGCTGCTGCTGAGGTATCGATGACTCCGGCCGAGCAGCACCGTGGGCAGCAGCGGCGCCGCCCGCCGGACCCGCCATAGCGCCGCCGCGGAAAACGACATCACCACCGCACGGGATCGGTCCGCCGATGCGGGCGCGGCGATGCCGAAGCGGTGCAGCAGCGCCAACAGCTTGCTCTCCACCAGCGCGCCGTAGCGGACGGGGTGCTTGGTCTCGATGAAGATCTTCACCGGCCGCTTCCAGTCCAGTACCAGCCCGACGAGCGCGTCCAACGTCAGCAGTCCGGTATCGCCGTGTGCGCCGTCGGCGCGCCAACTGCCATGCCACGCCCCGTATTCCAGCTCACGAAGCTCGGCGAGCGTCATCGTGCTGACCAGCCCTGCGCCGCTTGACGTTCGGTCCAGCCGACGGTCGTGAACGCAGACCAGGTGGCCGTCGCGGGTGAGCCGGACATCGCATTCCACACCGTCGGCGCCCTCCCTGAGGGCGAGCTCGTACGCGGCCAAAGTGTGTTCGGGCCGGGAGGCCGAGGCGCCGCGATGGGCCACGACGAACGGGTGCCCAGAGACCACCTCATCGGGCCGCGTCATGCCACTATGCTGCCGGTTCGGCACCCGTCAACTCAACTGCTGCAGCCGATCCCGCTGAGGCCGCTGCAGCGGATCCGTCGTCTGCGACCACCACCCAGCGATGGGCGGGCCGTTCGACCGGCTTGCGCTCGAATCCCTCGAATAGCCTCGCGGTCGCCAGCACCGCGATCAACGCCAGCAGGTAGGCAACGATGATCGCCAGCGTGTTGTTGGCGATGCCCTGGGCGTCCTGCGCCCCGCTGGTGACCGACGCGAAAACCGACGTCACGGTACTGAGCAGCCACAGCAGCCACCACTCCCAGATCACCCCGCGCAACTGACCGTAATGGCCCTCGGTTTTCGCCAGCTCAACGACATAGACCAGCGCCCACAGCGTGGCGACCAACGGCAGAGAACTGAACACCACGCAGCCGGCCATCAGCGCCCAGCTGGCCGAATGGTCGGTCAGCACCCGGACCACGGCAAACGTGATCGCCAACGCCATCGCCGCCGACGGGGGCAGCAGGGTGCCGGCCCACAGCGCCCACCGGGATCGGGTTTCCGGTCTGCCCCAGTGGGCGAATGCCGCGGCGCGGCGCGCGATCAACCATCGTGTCAGCAACACAGCGCAGGTGCTCACGGCCGCGATCGCGGCCAGGCTCGCCAACACGGTCAGCAGCGCCACCGCGTCCGCCACCATCCAGTTCAGCAAGGTATTGCGGTTGATGATCAGCAGCAGATAACGCACCAGGTGCACCAGCGCCGCCGCACCCAGCGTCACCGCGGTAACGAAGAAGGTGGTGCGCACTCGGGCGGCCGGCGGCGCTTGCCGCTGCACGCGGTCCCGCTCGACGCTGTCCACGTCGAGGCGGTCCATCAGGCCCCAGCGCGGTATCACGGTGTATCGCGGGGTCGGCCCGAGCGGCCGTCGCCGACGGCGGGGCGGCGGTGGCGGCCCGGGGCGTACCGCGATCCATCGATAGCCCAGCGGTAGCCGCGGCGGCGCCTGCGGCCCGGCGGTCCACCGGTTGTCTGCACCGGTGCTCGACGGTGCCAGCAGCGTCCCCTGGCAGCGCGGACACCACACACGCTGCCGGTCACGGACATTCCAGCGTGTGCCGCATTGGGAACACACTTGGATCATCGGCGCCGCTCCTCCTCATCGCTGCGCTCTGCATCGTCGACAGCGCGGATCACGGCATCAGCCTAGCCGGGCTGTCGGCCTAGCGATCGACGACAACGTGCGACTCGGTCAGATGCTGCCGGGGCCGCCGTCGTCGGTGACCACCGGGCGGCCGGCGTCGGCCCACGCCAGCATCCCGCCGTTGACGTTGACGGGCTCATATCCGTTGCCGGCAAGGAACTGCGCGACACGAGCCGAGCGCCCGCCGGCCTTGCAGATGACATACAACGTCGCCGTCGCATCGATCTCGTCAAGCCGGGCCGGCACCTCGCCCATCGGAATGTGCTGGGCGCCCGCGGCATGACCACGGGTCCATTCGTCGTCCTCTCGCACATCCAGCAACACCGCCGCCGGACCGAATGCAGCGGGCAGGTCGGCGATGTCTGTCTGTGCGACCGCCGGTTCACTGTCCATCGGTTGATCTTGGCATGCGGGGGCGGGCGGCGCAGCGGCCGGTCTCCAGCTATCAGCGGGTATCCACAGTTTCCACAGGTTTATCCACAGACGTTCGCGACGCCCGTTTAGCGTTGACGCGCGGTCAGTAGCGGGTCCGGGAGCCGTGGCTGTGGATAACAGCCCGCAGAATTCGGGTCGCTATCGACAGCCGCGGCCTGCGCTTAGCGAATTCTTAGCCAATCTCACGGCCTCCCGGCGCGGCGGCCGTATGGGGGATGTCACAGCCGACACGCCGGGGGCGCGCGCCAGCGACTACGTGCTTGCATTGTCTTAATCAACGCGCGCCTAGCGAAGGCGCCGGCAACAAGATGCTGGTCAGAGGGCCGCTGTCCGCTCAATTTTCCAGGCGATACATAAGAGGTTATGATCGCGATCACTGAGATTTTTTGTGACTCATCTCACCGGGGGAGAGTTGGACGAGCAGGGCGTGACCACAGCATGACAACACAACCGATCGGACCGCAGTCGGCGCAATCGTCGTCGCACTGGTACACGACCTCGGCGACGTGCAACCGCTCCTACTTGCTCGCCGGGCTGCGCGCCGGACTGATCGCTCTCGTTTTGCTGGTGGTCCTCGCCGTCATCGTTTGGTTCTGAAGTCACGCCGCTGGGTATTCACGCGTCGCACTCGTTCTTGCGGTGCGCGCGGTGATAGAGCAGGGTTGATTACGCCAAGCCGCCGCGTCGCTAACAGCCTGCGAGTGGAGCGTCAGAAGTAGATCGGCAACGATCATCGAAGGAAGGAATCACGTGGCTGAATACACTCTGCCCGACCTGGATTGGGACTACGGGGCACTGGAGCCGCATATCTCGGGTCAGATCAACGAACTTCACCACGACAAGCACCACGCCACCTACGTCAAGGGCGCCAACGACGCCGTAGCCAAACTTGAAGAGGCGCGCAGCAAGGACGATTACTCCGCGATCCTGCTGAACGAGAAGAACCTGGCGTTCAACCTGGCCGGCCACGTCAATCACACGGTGTGGTGGAAGATCCTGTCCCCCAACGGCGGTGACAAGCCGACCGGTGACCTCGCCGCGGCGATCGACGACGCCTTCGGGTCTTTCGATAAATTCCGCGCCCAATTCAGCGCGGTGGCCAACGGTATACAAGGCTCCGGCTGGGCTGTGCTTGCGTATGACAGCCTCGGCGACAAACTGTTGACGTTCCAGGTGTACGACCACCAGACGAACTTCCCGCTCGGTGTCGTGCCGCTGTTGCTGCTCGACATGTGGGAGCACGCCTTCTACCTGCAGTACAAGAACGTCAAAGCCGACTACACCAAGGCGTTTTGGAACGTGGTGAATTGGGAAGACGTGCAATCGCGTTATGCGGCGGCGACTTCGAAGACCAAGGGCCTGATCGCCCACTGACTTCAGCTGATTTCGCCTGTTCGGGGCGTCGCGCATTTTCGCGCGGCGCCCCGAACACTATTTCGGCCGTGTTTCATTTTCACACTTGTCGCAGTCGGTTGCTCGTGTCAGCTTGCGGGTATTCGCACGCTGTCGCATGCTGAGCTATCGACCCACCGGCGCATCGCTGGGTACCCGAAAGTAGGGCGGAGGGTGAAATGGAAACTGGATCAGGCCGGGCCATCGAGGTGGCCCCATTCCATTCCCGCGGTGCGCTGAAAGGATTCGTGATTTCCGGGCGCTGGCCCGACTCGACTAAAGAGTGGGCCCAGCTGTTGATGGTTGCGGTCAGGGTGGCGTCACTGCCTGGATTGCTGAACACCACAACGGTATTCGGCGCTCGCGAGGAACTGCCCGATGCTCCTGCGCCGGGTACCGTCGGCTTGGTGCTGGCGGAGGGACCGGTTGTCGGTGAATCCGCGATTCAGCCAGGGTATTTCGCCGAACATCAACCGCCCGCCCTGTTGATGTTGCATCCGCCCTCGGAGACAACGCCGTCGCTGCCTGAATGCAACGGCGCGGCGTCGGGATGTGTGCTGCTGCCCGGTCTGCCGTATCTGGGGCTGGAGCATCGTGCCGCCTGGGTGGAGGCGGAAGCCGACGGCACGATCACCTCGATGGTCAGCCGCGTCGGTGTGGACCCGATCAGCCACCCGGACACAGCAATCTTGGCGATGCTGCTCGCCGCCTAGCGATTTCGTCGGCGCAGTGGCCGCTCAAGCCCGCGCCGGCTCACCCGCCGCCGATGTCGGCCCTGGGCGGGATAAGTCAACTGACGTACGACAAATAACCCCGCGGCGCGGACCATCGAAAGCCCCTCTGGCGGTGGCGCAGTGGTACACGGTAGCAAATCGGCTTTCGGCCGCGGCGTCGCGGCGACCTAGTTGCCGCAGGGCCGCATGCGCCCGGTCGTCGAGGCCTGCCGTCGTCGCCGCTTGATGCCGAACCGGCGAGAAGTCGAACAATTCCCTTGGAACATCATGTGTATTCGCTGCATAACACGCGCGGCGCCGCGCAGCGGCGGCACCACCGACCGCTAGCGCCGTCAGCAGCAATTCTCTCCACGTTTGCACTTGGTTGCGGCGAAAACTCCCGCTACGATGACCAGCAAATACTTGGATGGAGTTACTCGATCTACCAACCCGGTGGAGGTCAGTATCGATGAGCACGACGTTTTCGGCCCGGCTGAACCGCCTGTTCGACACGGTTTTCCCGCCCGGACGGGGGCCACATACCTCCGCTGAGGTCATCGCGGCGCTCAAGTCTGAGGGCGTCACAATGTCGGCTCCGTATTTGTCGCAGCTACGCTCCGGCAACCGCACCAACCCATCGGCGGCGACCATGGCCGCGCTGGCAAACTTCTTCCGCATCAAGCCCGCTTACTTCACCGACGACGAGTATTACGAGAAGCTCGACAAGGAGCTGTCCTGGCTTCTGACGATGCGTGACGAGGGAGTTCGCCGGATCGCCCTTCGCGCCAGCGGGTTGTCCGCCGAGGCGCAGCAGGACATCGTGCATCGTGTCGACGAGCTGCGCCGCAAGGAACACCTGGACGCCTAGCCGGCCGACGGCGGGCAGTCCTGACGGCGGGCGCCCCGGCTGGTCCGGTTAGGGTTGGCCCATCGGTGGCGCACAGGCACCTCGATAGTCGATGAGATCCCCGGGGAGGTAGTGCGCGAATGGGCCTGTTCGGCAAGCGAAAAAGCCGCGCGACGCGTCGTGCCGAGGTCCGCGCGATCAAAGCCCGGGCCAAGCTCGAGGCGAAGCTGTCCGCCAAGAACGAGGCTCGGCGCTTCAAAGCCGCGCAGCGGGCCGAGACAAAGGCGCTGCGCGATCACTTCAAGGCGCAGCGGGACAGCGACCAAGCGGCGTTGAAGGTTGCCGAGACCAAGCTGAAGGCGGTGCGCGAGGGCAAACTGCTGTCACCGACCCGGATTCGGCGACTGCTGACGGTATCTCGGCTGCTGGCTCCGATCGTGGTACCGCTGGCCTACCGGGTCGCCATCGCCGCCCGCGGGCTGATCGATCAACGGCGCGCCGACCAGCTCGGGGTCCCGCTGGCTCAAATCGGTCAGTTCTCCGGACACGGCGGACGGTTGTCGGCCCGGGTCGCCGGCGCCGAGCAGTCGTTGCGGGCGGTGCAGGAAAAGAAGCCCAAGGACGTCGAGACCAAGCAGTTCGTGGCCGCCATCTCCGAACGGCTCACCGACCTCGCGGCGGCCGTCACCGCTGCGGAGAACATGCCCACCGCGCGCCGTCGCGCCGCTCATGCCGCGATCTCCCGGCAACTCGATGAGATCGACGCTGACCTGATGGCGCGGCTCGGACTGACCTGAAGCCGCGGCAACGGCCGTCGACCTGGTCCCCGACACGAGACAGGAAGGGCATTGGAGATGTCATGCACTCGCAGGTTCGCTCGGCGCGCTCTGATCGCAGCCGCCGCCGGCACCGTGGTCTACCTCGGGTCGATCGCCGCGATCACGACGGCGTCGGCGCACGTGCAGGCCAGCAGCGGCGATGCCGTCCGCGGCGGCACCGCGCTGGTCACCTTCCAGGTGCCCAACGAATCCACCACCGGCGCGGCCACCACCACGCTCACCATCGACCTGTCCAATGTCTCTGCGGTGCAAGCCGAATCGGAGCCCGGCTGGACCGCGAAGCTCGACCGCCGCTCCGCATCGGGCACGGTCCGCTCGGTGACGTGGACAGCCGCACCGAACGGCGGAATCCCGGTTGATGAATTCGGGGTGTTCCGCATTTCGGCGAAGCTTCCGGACGCCGACACGGTCAGCTTCCCCGCCACTCAGACCTACGCCGACGGGGCGGTGGTCAAGTGGGATCAGCCGGCGGCTCCCGGCGGGCCTGAGCCCGAGCATCCCGCGCCGACCCTGGCGCTGACCGCGGGGCAGGCGCCGCCGCCCACCCACCAGGCCGCGCCGGCGGACAACACCGCCCGGATCCTCGCTGGAGCGGCCTTGCTGCTCGGCGCCCTCGGCATCGGTCTCGCCCTGGTCGCGCGGCGGACATGAGCCTGCGTGCACGCCTGCTCGCGGTGGCTTTACTGCTGACAGCGATCACTTTCGCCACCACCTTGACCGCCGGCGCCGCCGGCGCCCACGCCGCCCGGGTGTCGGCCGACCCCGCCGACAACGCGACGGTCGGCACCGGTCCGGTCCGGGTCAGCGCGACCTTCAACGAGGACCTGCAAACCACTTTCGCGGCGATGACGGTGGTCGGTCCGGATCACAACCTATGGTCGGCCGGACAGCCGCAGGTGCACGGAACGGTGGTCAGCGTCGGCGTGCGACCCCTGGGACCGGCCGGCAGCTACACGGTCAACTACCGGGTGACGTCGGCGGACGGGCATGTGGTCTCCGGATCGTGGTCGTTTCGGCTCACCACCCCGGGCACCGGCACCCCGGGTCCGACGGCGCAGGCCCCCGACAGCGGAGGCGGTGACGTTCCGATCTGGCCGTTCGTCGTCGGTGCAGTCGTGGTGGTCGCCGGCGCCGCGCTGTGGTCGATGCGCAAGAGATCCTGACCTTTGCCTCTCGAGCTAACCGAACGCAGCGGGGCTGGCATGATGGATTCGACTGCTGGTGGTACCGGGCCGGTGTACGCGAACGAGAAACTGCAAAGGAGCAGCCGCATGGCAGACCCGCAGGATCGACCGGACGAGACACCCGGCGCCGCGCCTGAACCACCACCCGCCTCCCCGGCACCGCCGGCGCCTGTCGCGAATACGCCGAAGAACGAGCCCGCGGAAACATCCTCGCCACCCGCCAAGCCACCGGAGAAGCCAGCGAAGAAAGCCCCGGCCAAAAAAGCAGCTGCCAAAGCCGCGAAGAAAGTCGAACCAGCAAAGGCCGCCAAAAAGGCGGCAGCAAAAAAGGCGGCTGCCAAGAAAAGCCCGGCCAAAAAGGCGCCCGCGAAGAAGGCGGCGGCCAAAAAGGCCGAACCCAGCGTCGTCACACCGAAAAGCCAGGACGCCGCGCCGCCCCGCATCGACACCAACGGCCAGCTTGCTGCGGCCGCTAAAGACGCTGCGGCACAAGCTAAGTCGACCGTAGAGGGCGCGCCCAACCCGCTGCCCGTGCAGCCCGGCCCGTCACCGGCGGACCGCTCTCCGGTGCCCCTGGCAGTGGCGATCGCAATCAGCCTGCTCGCGTTGCTGCTGGTGCGCCACCTCCGCCAACGGGGCGACTCGCGATGACTAGCATGGCCCGGTGACTTTGATATCTCGGCCCACGGCTGACCTGGTCGACGACATCGGGCCCGACGTACGCAGCTGCGACGTCCAATTCCGCCAGTTCGGCGCGCGAACGCAGTTCGCCGGCCCGATCAGCACGGTGCGCTGCGTTGAAGACAACGCGCTGCTGAAGTCGGTACTGTCGACCCCCGGCGAGGCCGGTGTGCTGGTGATCGACGGCGGCGGCTCGTTGCACACCGCCCTGGTCGGCGATCTGATGGCCGACCTGGCCCGCTCCAACGACTGGGCCGGGCTGATCGTGCACGGCGCTGTTCGGGATGCGGCGGCGCTGCGCGACATCGACCTCGGCATCAAAGCGCTCGGCACCAACCCGCGCAAGAGCGGCAAGACCGGCGCCGGCGAGCGTGACGTCACGGTGAGCTTTGGCGGGGTGGAGTTCGTGCCGGGCGACATCGCCTACTGCGACGACGACGGCATTGTCGTCGTCGCGGCGGCCGCTACCGGCAAGAACTAAACCGTAACCGCGGCAGGCTTTTTCGCGAAGTGGAGAGCCTCGTCGTCGACCTTGCCGCGCCGGATCAGCTGCAGGTCGAGTAGATAATTCTGCTTGAGCCGCCACGGCGTGACCGACCCGGCCTTGGGCAGGTAGTCCAATGACCGAAGCACGTATCCCGGTGTGAAGTCCATCAGCGGGCGCTCGTCCACCGAGTCGCCCGGATGCTGGGGCACCACGGTGGAATACCCATGCTCGTCCATGTAATTGAGCACCCGGCAAACGAACTCGGACACCAGGTCGGCCTTGAGCGTCCAGGACGCGTTCGTGTAGCCGATGGTGAATGCCATGTTCGGCATCTCGGTCAGCATCATGCCCTTGTAGGCCATCGTGTCGTTGAGCTCGACCGGTGCGCCGTTCCGCCGTATTTCGGCGCCGCCGAACAGCTGCAGGTTCAAACCCGTTGCGGTGATGATGATGTCGGCTTCGAGTTCAGCGCCGGAGCTGAGTTTGATGCCGGTTTTGGTGAACCGGTCGATGGTGTCGGTGACCACGTCGGCCTGGCCGTGTCGGATCGTCTTGAACAGATCGCCGTTGGGCGCCAGGCACAACCGTTGGTCCCACACCTGGTAGCTCGGACCGAAATGTTTGTCGATGTCATAACCCGCGGGCAGACGGCGCTTGGCCATCGTCATCAGGGTCTTTCGCATGTACTTCGGGAATCGCCGGGCAAGCTGATACTGGAACGTGCTGAACAAGATCCACTTCCACCGGTTGGCGACGTGCGCGAGACGGGCCGGCAGCAGCTTGTTCGCCTGCTCGGCGAATGGGTCAACCGCAGGCAGCGATCCGACGTAACTCGGCGAACGCTGCAGCATCGTCACGTGGCCGACGCCCGAGTTCACCAGCGCCGGGATCAGCGTGATCGCGGTGGCACCGGAGCCGACGACGACGACCTTCTTGCCGGCGTAGTCGAGGTCCTCGGGCCAGTGCTGCGGATGAATGATGGTGCCTTCGAAGTCTTGCGCGCCCTCGAAGCTCGGCGAATAGCCCTCGTCGTAGTTGTAGTAGCCGCTGCACGCGAACAGGAACGAGCAGGTGATCTCGCGCTGTTGGCCGTCGTCGTCGACGGTGAGCGTCCAACGATTGTCGGCGTCGGACCACTCGGCGGCCTGCACCCGGTGGTTGTAACGGATGTGCTTGTCTATCCCGTTCTCCTGCGCGGTCTCCCTGATGTACGCCTTGATCGACGCGCCGTCGGCGATCGATGTGGACGAGGGCCACGGTTTGAACCGGAATCCCAGCGTGTACATGTCGGAGTCCGAGCGAATGCCCGGGTAGCGGAACAAGTCCCAGGTGCCACCGAGGTCGGCCCGGCGCTCCAAGATCGCATAGCTCTTGGACGGGCAGCGGTCCTGCAGGTGCCACGCGGCGCTGATGCCGGAGATGCCGGCGCCGACGATCACGACGTCGAGGTGTTCAGTCATGGCGACACGCTATCAACACCCTGTTGAGTGCGTCAACATACTGTCGAATTTGTCAACACCATGTAAAGTAGCGGTCGTGACTGCCGTCAGCTCCAGCCGTACCTCGAGGGGTCGTCGCCCGGCGCGCCCGTCCGGCGACGACCGTGAGCAGGCGATCCTTGCGACTGCCGAGCGGTTGCTCGAAGAGCGCTCATTTGCCGACATCTCCGTCGACGACATGGCCAAGGGCGCCGGCCTTTCGAGGCCCACGTTCTACTTCTATTTCAAGTCCAAGGAAGCGGTGCTGTTGTCGCTGCTCGAGCCCGTGATCACGGGCGCCGACGCCGAGTTCGACGGCGCGGTGCAGCGACTGTCCGCCGACCCGCGCCGGGTGTGGCGCAACGGCATCAAGGCGTTCTTCACAGCATTCACCTCGCACCGAGCGCTGAGCCGCGCCGCCCGGGATGCCTTGGCCACCAGCCCGGAATTGCGCGCCGTGTGGGCGGGCTTCATGCAGAAATGGATCGACCAAACGGCGGCCATGATCACCGCCGAACGAGCGCGGGGCGCCGCACCGGAAACGATCTCGGCGGCAGATCTGGCGACGTCGCTGAACCAAATGAATGAGCGCACCATGATGGCGACCCTGTCCGCCGAACAACCGGCGGTCATCGAGGAGCGCGTCGTCGACACCCTCACCCATATCTGGGTCAGCAGCATCTACGGCGAACACGCCTGATCCGTCACCGGTTGATGCGAACATATGTTCGTGTCGGCCGAAGCCCAGATCCTGCACGCGGACCTCGACGCGTTCTATGCGTCCGTCGAGCAGCGCGACGACCCTGCCCTGCGTGGCCGGCCGGTGATCGTCGGCGGCGGGGTGGTGCTGGCTGCCAGCTACGAAGCCAAGGCCTACGGCGTGCGCACCGCGATGGGCGGCGCCCAGGCGCGGCGGCTGTGCCCGCAGGCCGCGGTGGTCCCGCCCAGGATGGCCGCCTACACGCGAGCCAGTGACGCGGTGTTCGAGGTTTTCCGCGATACCTCACCGATGGTCGAGGCGATTTCGGTGGACGAGGCGTTCCTCGACGTCGGCGGGCTGCGGCGGGTCTCCGGGACCCCGGTGCAGATCGCGGCCCGGCTGCGCGGCGAGGTCCGCGACCGCGTCGGGCTGCCCATCACGGTCGGCATCGCGCGAACCAAATTCCTCGCCAAGGTGGCCAGTCAAGAGGCCAAACCTGATGGCTTGCTGCTGGTTCCGCCCGGACGAGAGCTCGCGTTCCTGCATCCGCTCCCGGTCCGCCGGTTGTGGGGCGTCGGCGCGGTGACCGCCGACAAGTTGCATGCGCACGGCATTGAAACCGTCGCCGACGTCGCCGAGCTCAGCGAGTCCATGTTGGCCTCGCTGGTGGGCGGGGCGATGGGCGCGCGGTTGTACGCGCTGTCCCGCAATGTCGATGCCCGCCGGGTCACGACGGGAGTTCGCCGACGGTCTGTGGGTGCGCAGCGCGCGCTCGGGCGCGCCGGCAACACCATGTCGCCCGCCGAGATCGACGCGGTGGTGATCGGCCTGATCGACCGGATCGCAACGCGCATGCGGGGCGCCGGTCGCACCGGCCGAACAGTGACATTGCGATTGCGATTCAACGACTTTGGCCGAGCCACCCGATCGCACACGTTGCCCTGGGCCACCTCCTCGACGCACACCATCCTCGCCACGGCGCGGCGACTGGTTGCGGCGGCCGCGCCGCTGATCTCCGAGCGGGGGCTGACGCTGGTCGGCTTTGCGGTCTCCGAGATCGACCGTGACGGCGCCGAGCAACTGACGCTGCCGTTCACGACGCGGGCCGAGCCCGCCGCTGTCGACGCGGCGGTCGACCAGGTGCGTCGTCGTTATGGTTGCTCGGCGCTCACCCGCGGAGTCCTGGTCGGTCGCGACCCGGGCCTGGAGATGCCGCACCTACCCGACTGATGCCGTCCACGCCAGCAGTTTGTCGACCGGCCAGGTGTTCACGATCCGCTCGGTCGGCACCCCGGCATCCAGTGCGCGCTGGGCACCGTAGCCGAGGAAGTCCAACTGGCCCGGCGCGTGCGCGTCGGTGTCGATGCTGAATTCGCAGCCGAGCCCCAGCGCGAGGTTCAGCAGCCGGGTGGGCGGGTCACGGCGTTCCGGCCGGGAGTTGATTTCCACGGCGGTGCCGTGCTCGCGGCAGGCGGTGAAGACCGCTTCGGCGTCGAACTTCGACTCCGGCCGGATCCCGCGGTTGCCGGCGACCAGCCGACCCGTGCAGTGGCCGAGCACATCGGTGTGGCCATTGCTGACGGCGCGCACCATCCGGCGGGTCATCGACTCGGCATCCATCGACAGCTTGGAGTGCACGCTGGCCACCACGATGTCGAGGCGATCCAGCAGCTCGGGCTCTTGGTCCAGGCTGCCGTCGTCGAGAATGTCCACCTCGATGCCGGTAAGGATGCACATCGGCGCGAACCGGTCCCGCAAGCCGTCGATCACGTCGAGCTGTTTGCGCAGCCGCTCGGGCGACAGCCCGTTGGCGATCGTCAGCCGCGGCGAGTGGTCGGTCAGCGCACAGTACTCGTGGCCCAGCGCCTTCGCGGTGGCCATCATCTCCTCGATATCCGCCGAACCGTCCGACCAGTTCGAATGCAGATGCAGGTCGCCTCGCAGTGCGGCCCTGATCTCGCCGCCGCCGAGATCCTCAGCAGCCGAACGTAATTCGGCCAAAGCGTCGGGTTCGCGACCCGACCAGGCCTGCGCGATCACCTTGGCGGTCTTCGGTCCGATACCGGGCAGCGACTGCCAGCTGTTGGCCTGGCCATGGCGCTCCCGTTCGGCGTCATCAAGGCGCTCGACGACATCGGCGGCGTTGCGGTAGGCCATCACGCGGCGAGAGTCTTCCCGCGCCCGGTCTTTGTAATAGGCGATCTGTCGCAGGGCGGTTACCGGGTCCATTTCTCCAGTGTGCCCGGCCGGCTAGGAGAACTGCCCGACGACGAACCCGGCGAGAAGCACCCCGAAGCCGCCGATCTCACCGGCGATGAGCAATGGCCATCCCCACCGTCAGCGCCCGGTCGGGCTTTTCGGGGACTGGTTGACGGTGTCGCGGCGCAGACCGTGGCCGATGTAGCTGAGGATGGCACCGACGAAAAAGATCACGACGACCATCGCCGCGGTCAGGTTCACCCACACCGGCCAGGCGCTGAGTTCGACGAAGACCGCGACCAGCAACGTCGCAAACGAGTACAGCAACGCCGCGCGATGTGCGATGTCGACGTAGGGATGCGCGCGGTGGTCCTCGGCGACCATGATCTGCCGGTACTTCCACACGCCGAGCACCAACGCCAGCAGGAAGATCAGTCCGGTCGCCAGCAAGGTGATCCGGACGTCGACGCGCAGCGCGTGACGGCAGGACTCGACAAGCTGGACTACCGTCGGGTTTATGCGATTCGCGTTCAAAACCTCACCCCAAAACACCGCCTGGGCACAGATGCTCGCCGTGTGGCAGGCCGCCGACGACATCGACGTCTACGAGTCCGGGTGGACCTTTGACCACTTCTATCCGATCTTCGGCGACAGCTCCGGGCCCTGTCTAGAGGGTTGGACCACGCTCACCGCGCTGGCCCAGGCGACCACGCGACTGCGGCTGGGTACCCTGGTCACCGGCATCCACTACCGTCACCCGGCCGTGCTGGCCAACATGGCGGCCGCCCTGGATGTCATCTCGGACGGCCGGCTGGAGCTGGGCATCGGCGCGGGCTGGAATGAGGAGGAGTCCGGCGCCTACGGCATCGAACTCGGCAGCGTCAGGGAACGCTTCGATCGATTCGAAGAGGCGTGCGCGGTGCTGACCAGCCTGCTCAGCGAGCCGACCACCAACTTCGACGGAAAGTACTACCAGCTCAAAGACGCCCGCAACGAACCCAAGGGACCGCAGCGTCCGCACCCGCCGATCTGCATCGGCGGCAGCGGCGAGAAGCGCACCCTGCGGATCACTGCCCGTTACGCCCAGCATTGGAACTTCGTCGGCGGACCGCCCGAGGTTTTCGCGCACAAGCGCGAGGTGCTGGCGTCGCACTGTGCCGACATCGGGCGCGACCCGAAGGAGATCATGACGTCGGCTCACCTGCGCCTGGAGGCCGACCTCGACTACGCGAAGGTCATTGACGACGCCGCCGCGTTGGCCGCCGAGGGCCTCGATCTGGGCATTGTGTACATCCCGCCACCGCATGACCCGGCGGTCCTGGAACCGCTCGCGGAGGCGATTCGAGAATCGGGGCTGACCGGGTAGACCGTGATCAGCGCTTTCTTAGTCAGGTCTCAATAACGACAACCTCGGATAACAAGTCGGTGAAGTTGAGCAAACGCTCCCTTGAATCAGCAGGCCGTCCGCGCCGGGGTTTAGAAGCCGAAGCGCAGCAGCTCTTCCGCGGTCACCAGGCGCTCGAGCTTTTCGGGGAATTCCCGGCTCTTGACCGGGTGTCGGAACCATGACCAGGCGATTCGACCGACCCGGGAGCGGGTCATTGGGTTGGCATACATGCTGATAACTCCTGCGGTCGCTCAGCTCAACCGGGCTCCACACCCCGCGGCGCCCATATCGAGCTATTAGACACCCTCCAGCCGGCAAACAGTGTAAGGCTCGCCGCAAAATTTATCAAATGTTTCTAATGTGACTAACGTTGCGGTGCGTCGGTGGGCATGATCGGTGCGGGCAGAGCGGTTACGCCCATCAGGAAGCGGTCCACGCCCGCGGCGGCGGCACGGCCCTCGGCGATCGCCCAGACGATCAACGATTGGCCCCGGCCCATGTCACCGGCAACGAAGACCCCCGGCACCGAGGTCTCGAAGTTGTTGCCGCGCGCCACATTACCGCGATCGGTGAAGTCGACCCCCAGGTCGGTCAGCAGGCCCGGCCGCTCCGGCCCGACAAACCCCATCGCCAACAACACCAGATCGGCCTCGATCTCGTAGTCGCTGCCCTCGGTCTTGACGAACTTGCCGTCCTGCATCGTCACCTCGTGCACCTTCAGCGCAGCGACGTGGCCGTCCCGGCCGACGAACTCCTCGGTGTTGACCGAGAACACCCGCTCGCCGCCCTCTTCGTGCGCCGAGGACACCCGCAACATCAGCGCGTAGGTCGGCCACGGTGTGGACGGAGCGCGGCTGTCCGGCGGGCGCGGCATGATCTCGAGCTGGTGGATGCTCGCCGCACCCTGACGATGCGCGGTGCCCAGGCAGTCGGCGCCGGTGTCACCGCCACCGATGATGATGACCTTCTTGCCTTTGGCGGTGATCGGAGGCTCACCGTCGGCGCCGAGCACGTCGTCGCCCTCCTGAACGCGGTTTCCCCACGGCAGGTATTCCATCGCCTGGTGGATGCCATCCAGATCGCGACCGGTGATCGGCAGATCACGCGAGGCGGTCGCGCCGCCGGTCAGCACCACCGCGTCGAACTCGGCCCGTAGTTGGTCGGCGGTGATGTCGACGCCGACGTCGACGCCGGCGCGGAACTCGGTGCCCTCGGCCCGCATCTGGTCCAACCGGCGGTCCAGGTGGCGCTTTTCCATCTTGAACTCGGGAATGCCATAGCGCAGCAGCCCACCGATGCGGTCGGCGCGCTCGAAGACCGTCACACTGTGCCCGGCCCGGGTCAGTTGCTGCGCGGCGGCCAGACCGGCCGGCCCGGAACCCACCACCGCCACCGTCTTTCCGGTGTGCTGATCCGGTTCCGGTGGCAGCGGAACCACCCAGCCTTCCTCGAAGGCGTTGTCGATGATCTCGACCTCGATCTGCTTGATCGTGACCGCATCCTGATTGATTCCCAGCACACACGACGACTCGCACGGGGCCGGGCAGAGCCGGCCGGTGAAGTCGGGAAAGTTGTTGGTGGCGTGCAGCCGTTCGATCGCGTCGCGCCAACGACCGGTGCGGACCAGGTCATTCCATTCCGGTATCAGGTTGCCCAGCGGACAACCGTTGTGGCAGAACGGAATCCCGCAGTCCATACAACGACTCGCCTGGTGTTGCAGTGTCTCGTGCGGGAAGTCCTCGTAGACCTCGTGCCAGTCGCGCAGCCGCAGGTCGATCGGGCGGCGTTGCGGCGTCTCGCGGTGGGTGTACTTCAGAAAACCCCTGGGATCAGGCATTGGCCGCCGCCATGATCGCTTCGTCGGGATCGGTGCCGTTGCGCTCAGCCTCGGCGATCGCCTCCAGCACCCGCTTGTAGTCGCGCGGCATCACCTTGGCGAAGCGCTGTTGCGCGGCGTCCCAATCGGCCAGGATGCGCTGGCCGACAGCGGAGTCGGTGGCGTCGACGTGCGCCTGCAACATCCCGTGCAGCCATTCG
>DASQRI010000562.1:0-5052 GCA_035642975.1 Mycobacterium sp. | reverse complement strand
ATCTGGCGGCGCCGGGCGCGCTGTGGGAGCCGACTGGCTGGGCACGGCGGGTGGCCGTGCCGACGGTGCCAGGTTGAATGCGGCGGGCAGGGCTGCCCTGCTGCAGATCCCCAGCTTTTCGTAGACGCGCTGCAGACGATTCTCGACACTGCGAACTGACAGGACGAGTTCGTCAGCGATGGCCTTGTTGGAGTGGCCGGCGGCGGCCAAGATCGCGGTTTCATATTCGGCGGGAGTCAGGCCTGCCCGTGCTTTGATCGACCGCAGCGACGGGGTGCCCGCGCCTTGACAGGCATCGGCGAGACCGATGGCCTGCCGGGTCGCGGCGGCGGCGTTGCGGGTTTGGCCCAGGTGGGTCCACGCTACCGCGGCGTCGGCGGCGGCGTCCGCCGCGAGCAGGTCTGCGCCGAGATCGGCGAAGACGTCGGCTACATCCTGCAGTCCCTGGGGGTCGGCGCGGGCTAGATAGCGGGCGTGGGCGGCGATCGGGTTAATGATGCCGGGGTCGATGCGCTGTTCGAGGCGGTCTAAGCGTGCGGTGACTTCGCCAGGGGCACCGAAGCGGGCCTCGGTGTGCAAGGCGACGGCGGCTATTACCAGATCCCCGGATGTCAGGGCGAGCTGGGCGGCCTCGGCGGTGAGCTGGCGAGCCCGTGGCAGGTGCGCCTGAGCTGCGGCGGTCCAGGCGCGTGCCACCAGCGCATCAGGCGCGTCATAAGTCGTGGTGTGCAACCCGAATTCGTTGACTTTGGCCAACGCGATTTCGGCGCGGTCGACCTCGTCGATGTGGGCGCGTGACATCGCCAAGATGTGCAGTGCTTCGTGAAGCTGGGTCGGACGGCTGATGCGCCGCAGAACGGAGACGGCTTCGCGCGCGCGTCCGGCGGCGTCGCGGACCCGTCCCCGGGCGAGGCACGTCTTGGCAAGCTGCAGCGCAAAGCATCCCTGCGCCTCGGGCGAGTGCTCGGCGAGCGCCGACCGATATTCGGCACGGGCGAGCGCCTCGGCGTCGTGTAGCCGGCCCAGGTTCAGCAGCGCTTCACAGCGAACGAATAGGTGAAACCACGGATACCATTCAATCGGCTCGCTCAGTGCGACGTGTGCCGCATAGCCGCGTTCGCTGAGCTGCAGCGCTTCACCGCACCGGCCCATGCGGGCCAGACTTCGCGCGCCGGTCAGGCAAGCCCAAACAAGGGCGTTGTCGCTCGTACTGCCGGCCAACAGCGGGGTGACCGCTTTCAACGTGGCCAACGGGCCGTCGGTGGTCACTAGAACCGCAGACCGGCGTGCGGTGATCTCGTCGCGCCAGTGCAGGTCATGGATGGTCGTTTCGGCGTCGGTGGCCACCTTGAGGCTGTCGCTGCCGCGGCTGGCGTAAAGGAAATTGTCCATCCGGGCGATGGTCACCTTGGCGCGCTGCGGGTCGTCGGCGGCCGCCGCGGCGAGTCCGGCCAATGCGCTCTCGGCGCTGTCGCTGTGCCCCTGGATGCCCGCGAGCTTGGCTGCCAGCAGGTCTGCGTCGAACCCGCCGCCTTGTTGCTGGGCGGCCTGCACCAGACGTTGGGCCAGTTCGAAGTCGTAGCGCCAGCGGGCTGCGGTGGCAGCAGCCAGCATGAGTTCGGGGCTGCCGGCGCCGCCAGTCAGACGCCAGCTGCCGACCCGAAGGACGTCGTCGTCGCTGCAGGAGCCGCTGGCTTCCACGGATTCGGCGAGTGCACGCGATATCGACGCGACACGCAAACCCGGGAGGCCCGCGCGCAACACATCACCGTAGACGGGGTGGCCTAATCGAACCTGTAGGCGGCCGTTGTCAACTCGGGACCTCAACAGCCCGGCGCGTTCCAAGCGCTCGGCGACACCTACATCGCCCAAGGTGTCCAATTCCCGTTGCTCCAGAGGCTCGCCGAGTGACACCAACTCCATCAGCTCGCGCTCCTCGGGAGCGAGCTCGCTGAGCCTGCTCTCGACCAGTTCTACGAGCCGGGTCGATGGACGCAACGTGCGCACCAGCCGCCACATCCCGAGCTCATAACGCAGCGCCTTGTTCTCGATGGCGCCAAGCACGAGTTCCCGCAAGAACATCACATTGCCGTGGCTGTGGGTGGCCATCGTCAGGGTGGTCTCCGGGTCGACCACGCCATCCAGGGCCACACACACCAGCTGCTCAGCCGCCGCGATCGACAGACCGCCCAGCTCGTAGCGTTCCACCAGTCCGTCTTTCCACAGCGACACCACCGCGTCAGGCGCGATCTCACCTGCCCGCACCGTCGCCAGCACGAACGCCGAACCGGTTGAGGCCAGCTGGTAGATCAGCGTGGCCGAGGCCTTGTCCAACAGATGTGCATCGTCGATCAACAACACCAGGCGGCGATTACCGGCCCGCTCGGTCAGCGCCGCGGCGAACCGCTGCAGCAATCCGTACTGGTTCTGTCGCATCTTTTCTTCTGCATGATCAACCGCGGGCAACAAGTGCGCCAATGCCCCAAACGGCAGGTCCGCCGATGCCTGGTGACCGACCGCCCGCGCCACATAACGGTCCGAGGCGCGGTCGGCGAGCGTCAGACATTCGGCAGCAAGGCGGGACTTACCGACCCCGGGCGGACCTGCCAACACCACGCCCCGCGACAGCGGATCTTCGATTAGGCGAGAAACTGCGGCCAATTCGTCACTGCGGCCGATAAACGGCCACTCGATTATCGCAACCATGAACTCAACTCCGGTCCGCGCCTCGTCTCGCCCTTCATGGATCGGCCAGGCACGGTTCAGAATAATTACACTGCACTTTCGCCGCCGCGTCGGCCATACCCGCAAATCGGGCGCCGCTTTTCGATGGTGACCGCATGGGCAAGTTCGGCCATGCCGATCGTCTGGTCCCGGGGCACCATTGTGATACCCACGGGGGATCGCTTGGTTTGCGGGCCACCACGGCCCTCGACTCGCCAGCGGTCACGGTGGTGTCAGGAATTTCACCGCACACCTCGCGTTGCAATCCCATGTCAGCATCGGTATCATCTTCTACGTTGACGTTGACGACGCCTGAAGCGGGCGCATCAATCTAAGCTCGGACCTGGGTTTCGCCCCGCCGCGGTGGAGACAAACTCGACTTCGTAGGTCGCCCAAGGCCACCACCGCGATCGTCGAAACCCCTAGAGCGCCCGAGGATCTGGGCGCCGAATGACGGAGTCAAGTATGGGCGCCAAGACCGCCAAGAAAGTCGACTTCGAACGCCTGGCTGACGCATTGGACGGCTACCCGTTCGCTTACCTCGTCACCGTGGATGACGACTACCGGGTGCACACCGTGACCGTCGAACCCGAGCTGCGTGAGCGCGTCATTGACGTCGGGCTGGTCGGCGGCCGGACCCGCAACAACGTTGAAAGCCGCAGCGCCGTGACGCTGTTGTGGCCGCCGAGTGAGCCGGGAGGCTATTCACTCATCGTCGATGGCCGCGCCGAAATCGCCGAAGCGCCTGACTCCGCGGACGACACCGCTGCGCTTCGGGTAGTGCCGACTCGCGCGCTGTTGCACCGCAACGCCGACCCGAACACCCCCGGGTCCGCGAAAGACTGCCTGCACGACTGCGTGGTGTTCTCCGAGCGTGATGCCTGATGCCGTGACAAGCCGTCGTCGGCCGCTGCGGGCCATTGTGCTGGCCGGCGGCGCGTCGCGCCGCTTGGGCGCCGACAAGCCGGAGCAGCGGGTCGGCGGGCGACGATTGCTGGACGTAGCGCTCGCCGCGGTGGCAGACGCCGACGCCGTCGTGGTGGTCGGGCCGCCGCGGGAAGTGCCCGACGAGGTCACCGTGCTGTGCGAGGAACCACCCGGCTCCGGCCCCGTGGCCGCGCTCGCCGCGGGGCTCGCGGCGCTATCCGACGGTCCGGCCGACATCGCAGTGCTCGCGGCTGATCTGCCGCGGATCACCCCCGCAACCGTGACGGCGCTGGCGGCGGCGCGCGGCGACGCCCCGGTCGCAGTCGCGGTCGACGATACAGGCGAGGTCCAGTACCTCACCGCGGTCTGGGATTCCGCAGAGCTGGCCGCCGCGCTGGCCGCCGCTCCGTCGCGGGTGCGTGACCTATTGCCCGCCGACGCGGTCACCTCGGCGGTGGGCGACGTGGCCGATGTCGACACTCCCGAACAGCTCGCCGCGGCGCGGGCCCGAGCCGAGCGCCGCGAGGGTTGGGTGCCGCAACCCCATGCATCAGATGCGCAGATCATGCATCGCAACATCGACGCCGACATCGCCACGAGGATCGAAAACGGCGTACGCGGCGTTGCGAGCCACTAGATCAGAAGCGGATGGTGCTATGACGGTCACGGCTCTCGGTGTTCCCTCGGTCCGAACGCGGATCGCGGCCCCCGCGGCCGCGCCTTCCTCGGTGGGTCCGCTGATCGACAGCTACGGTCGCGTCGCGACCGATCTGCGGGTGTCGTTGACCGACCGCTGCAATTTGCGGTGCGGCTATTGCATGCCCGCCGAGGGCATGTCCTGGTTGCCCGCCACAAAGCTGCTCGGCCCCAAGGAAATCATCCGGGTGGTAAGCATCGGCGTGACCCGGCTTGGCCTGACCAGTGTGCGATTCACCGGCGGAGAACCGTTGCTGTCCAGGCATCTTGACGACATCGTCGCCGCGACGGCCGCGCTGCGGCCGCGACCGCAGCTCGCGCTGACCACCAACGGGGTTTTGTTGGCGAAGCGTGCAGGGTCGTTGGCGCGCGCGGGCTTGGACCGGGTGAATGTGTCGCTGGACAGTGTCGATGCCCTGCGCTTTGCGGCGATCACCCGCCGCGACCGGCTGGCCGACGTGCTGGACGGTTTAACCGCCGCGCACGCGGCGGGTCTGCGACCGGTCAAGGTCAACGCCGTGCTGGACCCGCTGACCGGGCTCGATGATGCGGTGTCGCTGGTGGGGTTCTGCCTTGGCCACGACTATCAGTTGCGGATCATCGAGCAGATGCCGCTAGATGCCGGACACCGGTGGCGCCGCGAAGACGAGGTCACCGCCGATCGGGTGCTGTCAGTGCTGCGGCAACATTTCGCCCTGCGGCCAG
>DASQRI010000561.1:0-11136 GCA_035642975.1 Mycobacterium sp. | reverse complement strand
CTACGGGCCGCGAGCCCAAGCCCGGCAAGCGTACGCCCAGATCGAGCGCGAGTTGGAAATCATTGCGCAACTGACGTTTCCGGGCTATTTCCTGGTGGTCTACGACATCACCCGATTCTGTCGGGAGAACAACATCCTGTGCCAGGGCAGGGGATCGGCGGCCAACTCGGCAGTCTGTTACGCTCTCGGCGTCACCGCGGTCGATCCGGTGGCCAACGAGCTGTTGTTCGAGCGTTTCCTGTCGCCGGTCCGCGACGGCCCACCCGATATCGACATCGACATCGAGTCGGATCAGCGCGAAAAAGTCATTCAGTACGTTTACGACAAGTACGGCCGCGACTATGCGGCTCAGGTCGCCAACGTGATCACCTACCGCGGGCGTATCGCCGTGCGCGACATGGCTCGTGCCCTGGGTTTCTCGCAGGGACAGCAGGACGCGTGGAGCAAGCAGATCAGTCACTGGAGTGCGCGGCCGGCTGATATCGAGGACATCCCCGAGCAGGTGATCGACCTGGCCACCCAGATCCAGAACCTGCCACGACACATGGGCATCCATTCCGGTGGGATGGTGATCTGCGACCGCCCGATCGCCGATGTCTGCCCGGTGGAATGGGCGCGCATGGAGAACCGCAGCGTGTTGCAGTGGGACAAAGACGACTGTGCGGCAATAGGTTTGGTGAAATTCGACTTGCTCGGACTGGGTATGCTCTCGGCGTTGCACTACGCCATCGACCTGGTGGCCGAGCACAAAGGCATCGAGGTCGACTTGGCCAAGCTGGACCTGTCCGAATCGGCGGTGTACGAAATGCTGGCCCGCGCCGATTCCGTCGGGGTGTTCCAGGTGGAATCGCGCGCGCAGATGGCCACCCTGCCGCGGCTGCGGCCAAGGGTGTTCTACGACCTGGTGGTCGAGGTCGCGCTGATCCGTCCCGGGCCCATCCAAGGTGGCTCGGTGCACCCCTACATCCGGCGGCGCAACGGCGTCGACCCGGTCGTCTACGACCATCCGTCGATGGAGTCGGCGTTACGGAAAACGTTGGGAGTGCCACTGTTCCAGGAACAGCTGATGCAGCTCGCGGTGGACTGCGCCGGCTTCTCCGGCGCCGAGGCCGACCAGCTGCGGCGGGCCATGGGCTCCAAGCGGTCGACTGAACGCATGCAACGGCTGCGGGGCCGGTTTTTCGACGGCATGCGGCGGATGCACGGCGCCCCCGACGAGGTGATCGACCGGGTGTATGAGAAATTGGAGGCGTTCGCTAATTTCGGTTTCCCGGAAAGCCATTCGCTGAGCTTCGCGTCGTTGGTCTTCTACTCGTCATGGTTCAAACTGCATCACCCGGCGGCGTTCTGCGCGGCGCTGCTGCGCGCGCAGCCGATGGGCTTCTACTCACCGCAGTCGCTGGTGGCCGACGCCCGCAGGCACGGAGTGGTGGTGCACGGTCCGTGCGTGGTCGCCAGCCTGGCGCATGCCACGTGCGAGAACGTCGGTATGGAAGTGCGGCTGGGGTTGGGCGGCGTTCGTCATATCGGAGACGACTTGGCCGAAAAATTGGTTGAAGAGCGAAATTCAAACGGCCCCTTTGCCTCTCTGCTGGATTTGACGTCCCGGGTACGGCTGTCGGTGCCGCAGACCGAGGCGCTGGCGACCGCAGGAGCGCTGAGCTGCTTCGGGATGTCTCGGCGCGAGGCACTGTGGGCGGCCGGTGCGGCCGCCACCCAACGGTCGGATCGCTTGCCGGGGGTGGGCTCGTCGTCGCACATTCCGGCGTTACCGGGGATGAGCGAGGTGGAACTGGCCGCCGCCGACGTGTGGGCCACCGGCGTCTCCCCGGACAGCTATCCGACCCAGTTTCTGCGGTCGGATCTCGATGAGATGGGGGTGCTGCCCGCCGACACCCTGCTGTCAGTGCCCGACGGTGACCGGGTGCTGATCGCCGGGGCGGTCACCCATCGGCAGCGACCGGGGACGGCCCAGGGGGTGACGTTCATCAACATCGAGGACGAGACCGGGATGGTCAACGTGTTATGCACGCCGGGGGTATGGGCGCGACATCGCAAGGTGGCACAGACATCGTCGGCGCTGCTGATCCGGGGCCAGATCCAAAACGCCAGTGGCGCAATCACCGTCGTGGCGGAGCGGATCGCGAAGCTCACGCTGAAGATCGGTTCAAAATCCCGCGATTTCCGATGAGGCTTTTGCGCCGAGTGTGAAGCTGTTGCGAATTCGCCCGCCAAAACCTCGCAACAGCTTCACGCTGGGCGAAAGCAGCCGCGACTTCAGGATCTCATCCGCGCAAAAAGCCTCGCGGCGAATCGAATGTAGTCTCCAGCCATGACCCTGAATTTGTCCTTCGACGAAGTTCTCACCACCACCCGATCGGTCCGCAAGCGCCTCGACTTCGACAAGCCGGTATCCCGCGAAGTGCTGATGGAATGTCTCGAGCTGGCGCTGCAGGCGCCCACCGGTTCCAACTCGCAGGGCTGGCAATGGGTGTTCGTCGAGGACGCTGACAAGAAGAAGGCGATCGGCGAGGTCTACCTGGCGAACGCACGGGCCTACCTGAGCTCGGCGTCACCCGAATACGCCGAGGGAGACACCCGCGGACAGCGAATGGGCGCGGTCAGAGATTCCGCAACCTATCTCGCGGAGCACATGCACGAAGCACCCGTGCTGATGATCCCGTGCATCGAGGGCCGCGACGACGCGACGCCGCTGGGCGGGGTGTCATTCTGGGCGTCGCTGTTCCCGGCGGTCTGGAGTTTCTGCCTGGCGCTGCGCTCGCGCGGGCTCGGCTCGTGCTGGACGACGCTGCACCTGGTTCGCGACGGCGAGAAGAAGGTGGCCGAGGTGCTCGGCATCCCCTACGAGAAGTTCAGCCAGGGCGGGCTGTTTCCGATCGCCTACACCAAAGGCACCGATTTCAAGCCGGCCAAGCGGTTGCCCGCGGAGAGCGTCACGCATTGGAATGCCTGGTAGTCAGACCGCGCCAGTTGAGTGCCCGGCGAACCCCTGCTGACGCCAGGCCTCGTAAACCGCGACCGCGGCGGCGTTGGCCAGGTTGAGTGAGCGCCGTCCGGACAGCATCGGGATGCGCACACGGTCGGTGATATGGATGTCGGCCAGCGTCGCCGCATCCAGTCCGGTGGGCTCCGGGCCGAACATCAGCACGTCGCCGGCCTGGTAGGCGACGTCGGTGAACAGCGACGTCGCGTGCGCGGTGAAGGCGAACACCCGCCGCGGCGACAGCGCCTTCCAAGCGGCATCCAGCGACGGATGCACGGTGACCGAGGCCAGGTCGTGGTAGTCCAGCCCGGCCCGGCGCAGCTTCGGTTCGGACAAGTCGAAGCCCAGCGGCTCGATCAGGTGGAGTTCGGCTCCGGTAGCCGCCGCGGTCCGGATTGCATTACCCGTATTGGGTGCGATTCGTGGGGAGTAAAACAGCAACCTGAACACACCACACGGTAACCATCCCGACCCGGTGCCAACGTCACCATCTTCAAGCGTCAAGAATTTGCTCAGCTATCCTCAGCGGTATCTGGCGCGAGTCGGCGATCTCTGTCTGTTCAGTAAGAATTATGGTTTCCGCAGCCCCAGGCTGGCATACTCGTCGAATTGCCAGGCGTATATCGCTTGCCCGTCGCTCGGGGTGAGCGCAATTAGCAGGAAGTCTCATGAACGACGCCCTAACACTGCGATTCAGCGGAGCGGTCGCTAACGCCGCCGCAGTCCGGTGACCATGTTTGCCCGCGCCAGGCGGGCGATACGGCCGGGCAAAAGCCACATCGCAGATAGCAACGGCGCTGAGTCCACGGCGAAACGGCCGGCGTCCTGGTCGCTGCGCAATTGGCCGATCCGGTGGAAAGTCGTGGCGATTGTCGCGGTGCCTTTGGTGCTGGCGATGGTTTTCGGTGGATTGCGTATCGCCGGTGCGCTGACCGACACGCATGACCTTCGGTTGGCCGCCGATCGGGCCGAGGTGGTTCCGGCCATTACCAAATACATGTCGGCGCTCGATGTCGCATTGCTGGCGATCTCGACCGGGGGCGACGTCGAGGGCGCGAAGAAGAACTACGACGCCCGCAAACACGAGCTGGAAGCCCGGTTGGCCGAAACCAACGTCGACGCTGACGTGGACGCCGGCGTCAACGCCATACTGGACGGTGGGCAGGTACTGCTGGACGGCGTCGCATCGAACACCATCGGTTTGCGGATGCGGGTAACCACCTACGCCCCGATCTTGCTGACCGCCGAGAACGCGATCGACGGGTCGGTGCGCGTCGGCGACGAGAAGATCCGGGCTGCGGCGCAGGGGCTCAGCCGCGCGATCGGGGCCCGCGGTCAGATGATGATGCAGCGGTTGCTGATCACCCGCGGCGCTGACCTGCCCGAACCCGAGCTGCGCACGTCGATGATCACGCTCGCCGGCACCGAGCCGTCGACGTTGTTCGGGATGGCTGAAGTGCTCGGCGTCGGCTCGGCGGAAGCCAAGACGCTGCAGCAGCAGATGGTGACCCGGATGGCCATAATGTCCGATCCGGCGACTCTGCTGGTCAACAACCCGGCCCTGCTTCGCTCGGTGCAAACCACCGACGGAATCGCCGCACAAATCGTCAAAGACACCACGGCGCTGGTGACGAAGTCCGTCGAGGACCAGGCCCGCAGTCGTCGCAACGCCGCGATCCGCGACACCGTGCTGGTGTTGGCCGCCATCGTCGCCGCCCTCGGCATCGTGTTGCTGGTGGCGCGATCCGTGGTCCAGCCGCTGCGCGTGCTGCGGGACAGCGCCCTGAAGGTTGCCCACGAAGATCTCGAGCGCGAGATCGCCCGCGTCCGGGCCGGTGACGAATCGCCTCCCGAGCCGCTGCCGGTTCACACCACCGAAGAAATCGGCCAGGTAGCGCATGCGGTTGACGAATTGCACACCCAGGCCCTGCTGCTGGCCGGTGACGAGTCCCGACTGCGGCTGCTGGTCAACGACATGTTCGAAACCATGTCGCGGCGCAACCGGTCACTGGTCGACCAGCAGCTGTCGCTCATCGACCGGTTGGAACGCAACGAGGAGGATCCCGAGCGGCTGGACAGCCTTTTCCGCCTCGACCACCTGGCCGCCCGGATGCGCCGCAACGGCGCCAACCTGCTGGTGCTGGCCGGCGCGCAGGGCTTGCGCGGAGATCAACGTTCGGGGGTGCCGCTGTCGTCGGTGATTCATGCCGCCGCCTCCGAGGTCGAGGACTATCGCCGGGTGGAAACGTCGATGGTGCCTGACTGCATGATCACCGGCGCAGCCTCCGGCGACATCATTCACCTGCTTGCCGAGCTGGTCGACAATGCGTTGCGCTACTCCCCGCCGGCGTCGCCGGTCCGGGTGTCGGCCGGTTTCCGCAGCGACGGGGCGGTGCTGCTGCAGATCGTCGATGTCGGGCTCGGCATGACCGATGGCGACCGGCGGATCGCCAACATGCGGCTGCGTGCCGGGGGGGAAGTCACCCCGGACAGCGCCCGCCACATGGGTCTGTTCGTGGTCGGACGGCTGGCCGATCGGCACGGCGTCCGGGTGCGGCTGCGCGGTTCGTCGCTCGAAGAGGCGCGCTCGGGCACGACGGCCGAGGTTTATCTGCCGGCGACGGTGCTGACGGGTGCAGACGCGGGGCCGGCTGCGTCGCGCGAAGCGACGCCGGTGCGCCCGGCCGCCCCCGTCGACCAGCCGGCAGCCACGCCGGACTACGGCGATTCCGCAGACCTTGCCGCGCTGGCGGATTCCACCGAACGCAACGGCTCGCACTCGACCGAGTCGTCGATTAGCCTGTTGCCCCGGCGCAGGCCCGGCGGCAGCGGCATCACCGGCGCCCCTGTCGACCGACCGGATCGCCCGTCGCGCCGCGAGCCCGCGCCGGCAACCCGCGAAGAATTCGTCGAGCCGACTCCGGAACACCCTGCGGCGCAACCGGTTTCGAACACATCATCATTCTTCGGCTCACGCGTTCGATTCGGCCGGGACAATCGGCAGCGCCCCGAAGCCGAGCCGCCCGCGCCGGAGCCAACCGTGCGGGAGCCGGTCGCCGCCTCCGAGGCGCCGGAGGTCGACGAGGGCTGGCCCACTGAAGCCGCTGTCGCGGCGACGAGAGAGCCGGCCGAGACGGATCTGATCTACCAGCGGATGCTCTCCGAATGGCTGGTCGACCCGCGGGAGTTGGCGCAAAGCCCCGACCTGGACTGGCAATCGGTGTGGGACCGCGGGTGGTCTGCCGCCGGCGAGATCGAGAACATGCCCGTGCAGGCGCACACCGACCAGGGCCTGCCGGTGCGCGAGCCGGGCGCGCGACTGGTGCCGGGCGGTGCCAGCGAGCAGAACGGAATTGCGCACCACCGGGCGAAGGAGGACGACGGGGTAGCATCGAACGGCGGATTCCAGTCTGGGCGCAAGCCCGCACATGAGGCCCCGGTGCGCGACCCTGATGCCATCCGCGCCTCTATCCGCAGCCACTTCGGCGGCGTTCGCGCAGGACGATCGCATGCCCGCGACACAGAACAAGGACCCGATCACGAATGACGTCTGGCTTCGATTCGGCACGCTCCGACAACTCTCTGGACTGGCTGGTGTCGAACTTCGCCCGCGAGGTCCCCGGGGTTTCGCACGCCGTGCTGGTGTCCGTCGACGGGCTGCTGATCGCGGCCAGCGAGCACTTGCCGCCGGAGCGGGCGGATCAGCTCGCCGCGGTGTCGTCGGGTCTGGCCAGCTTGGCCAATGGCGCCGCGCAGCTGTTCGACGGCGGTCAGGTGCTGCAGTCGGTGGTCGAGATGCAAAACGGCTACCTGTTGTTGATGCAGGTCGGCGACGGCTCGCATCTGGCGACGCTGGCCGCGACGTCGTGCGATATCGGTCAGATCGGTTACGAGATGGCTGTCCTTGTCGAACGGGTGGGCAACGTCGTGCAGTCTTCCCGACGTGCTCCCTTACGTTCGTGAGCCGCGATGGACAATCGCCGGCCACCGGAGCCACCCGCATCTGAGGCGAGCCTGGTCCGCCCGTACACCCTGACGGCCGGACGGACCAAGGCCAGCGTCGAGCTTCCGCTGGAAGCGCCCGTGCAGACGTTGCAGTCGGCACTGTTTCACCGGTGGCCGGCCAACGACGTGCGGGGCAGGATCGTCCAGCTGTGCGTCAAGAGCCCGTCGGTCGCCGAAATCTCGGCTCGGCTAGATTTGCCGCTCGGTGTCACGCGCGTGTTGGTCGGCGATCTGGTGACTTCGGGCTACCTTCGAGTGAATCGGACGTTGACCGAACGCTCGACCCGCGACGAACGCCGCGAACTGATAGGAAGGACGCTCCGTGGCCTACGAGCGCTTTGATGCGGAGGCCAAGCCGCATCTGAAGCCGCGCGATACCGCCTCAACGAAGATCGTCATCGCCGGAGGATTCGGCGCCGGTAAGACGACCTTCGTCGGCGCGGTTTCGGAAATCATGCCGCTGCGCACCGAGGCGATGGTCACCGACGCTTCCGCAGGCGTCGACATGGTGGAAGCCACCCCGGACAAACGGACCACCACGGTGGCGATGGACTTCGGCCGGATCACGCTGGACGAGGATCTGGTGCTCTATCTGTTCGGCACGCCAGGGCAGCGCCGATTCTGGTTCATGTGGGACGACCTGGTGCGCGGCGCGATCGGCGCGGTCGTTCTGGTGGACTGCCGGCGTCTGCAGGACAGCTTCGCCGCGGTCGACTTCTTCGAAAATCGCAACCTGCCATTTCTTATCGCGGTCAACGAGTTCGACGACGCCCCAAGGTATCCCGCCGGCGAAGTGCGCAAGGCGCTGACTCTGCCCGCGCACGTCCCGGTGATCAACATCGATGCCAGGGACCGCAGATCGGCCACCGACGCGTTGATCGCCGTCAGCGAATACGCGCTGGCAAGCTTGACGCCCACTGCCAGCTGACGCCGTTGTGCGCTGGACCGATTGCGAATTCGTCGGCCACGACTTCCGCGGCGTCGACTTGAGCGGCTGCCGACTGCGCGAGACCAGTCTGGTGGAAGCTGACCTGCGCAAAACCGTGCTTCGCGGCGCCGACCTCACCGGCGCTCGGACGACGGGCACGCGTCTGGATGACGCCGACCTGCGCGGCGCCATCGTCGACCCATCCTTATGGACAACCGCCTCGCTGGCGCGGGCGCGGATCGACGTCGCGCAGGCACTTGCGTACGCCGTGGCGCACGGACTGCGGTTGGACGGCGAGCGCGATGAGTGACGACGGCTTCAGCGCTTGAGCCGGATATTCCACCGCACGTATCCGGCGTAAAGCAGCGACAGCGCCGCGAGCATGGCCATGTCGAAGAAGTAGATGTGCTTCGAGTGCTGCCATATCGGGTCGTTTGTCGGAATTTGCTTGACCTTCACCAGGTCCGGGAAGTCGATCGACGATGCGCCGGCGGCGTAGCCCCAACGTCCCGGCGTCAGCCAGGACAGCTGGTTGAGACCCGCACGACCCGTCACCGGAATCATTCCGCCGGCCAGCACCAGCTGCGACATGATCGACACCACCAGCAGCGGCATGATCTGCTCGTTGGACTGCGCTACCGCCGACAGCATCAGGCCGAGAATGGCCGAGGCCACGCAGGTGCCGGCGACCGTGACGAACAGCGAGAACGTGGAGTTGTCGAAGAACGGAGGATGCGCCGTGGGTGCGCCCTTGCCGAGCCTGACGATGAACGTCGCGATCGCCGCCTGGACGGTCGCGAAAACGCAGAAGACGAAGACCTTGGCCAGCAGGTAGGCGGTGGTAGACAGGCCGACCGCTTGTTCCCTGCGGAAGATGGGCCGCTCCCCGATCAGGTCGCGGATGGTCAGCGCCGTGCCCATGAACACGGCGCCGATGTTGAGCAGCACCATGATGTACTGCGGTTGGGTAGGCGCGAGCCCGAGTGGGTCGGCAGGACCGAGCCCCGGTTTGGGGCCCTTCACGGTCAGCGACAGCGCACCGATGAGGAACGGCAGCACCGCCAAAAACACCGAGTAACCGCGGTCGGAGACCACGAGTCGAACTTGGCGACGCGCGATCGTGGAGAGTTGGCGCAGCAGGTCGGTGTGCACCGGCGCGCCCAAATCCCCTGGTGCCGCCTCAGCCCGCACGGCTTGCGACTGTCTGTCGCCTTTTCTTTCCATGAAGCGGCGATTGGCTTCGTCCGGGTCGGCGCCCACATTGGCGAAGATGTCGGCCCAGTTGGTGGTGCCCAACATGGCACCGACCTGGCTGGGCGGCCCGTTGAAGGCCGTCTTGCCGCCGGGGGCTACCAGCAGGATCTGGTCGCAGACGTCGAGGTAGGACACCGAGTGGGTCACCACCAGCACCACACGGCCGGCGTCGGCGAGCTGGCGCAGCATCAGCATGACCTGACGGTCCAGCGCCGGGTCCAGACCGGAGGTCGGCTCGTCGAGCAGCAGCAGCGACGGCTGGGTGAGCAACTCCAGCGCCACCGAGGCGCGTTTGCGCTGGCCGCCGGACAGCTTCTCCACCCGGGTGTCGGCGTGTTTGGTCAGGTCGAGTTCCTCGAGCACCTGCGCGACGACCTGGGCGCGCTCTTGTTTGCTGGTGTCGGGCGGTAGCCGCAGCTCGGCGGCGTAGCCGAGCGCCTGGTTCACCGTCAGCTGGCGGTGCACCACATCGTCCTGCGGGACCATCCCGATCCTGCTGCGCATCGTCGCGTACTCGGCATGGATGTCGTGCCCCTCGAAGGTGACCGTTCCGGCGCTGGGGCGGGTGTATCCGGCGATCAGCCGCGACAGCGTGGTCTTGCCCGCACCGGACCCGCCGATGATCGCGGTCAGTGTGCCCGGCCGAGCCGTCAGGGAGATGTTGTCCAGCAGTTCCTTGCCGTCGATCCTGAAATGAACACCGTTGACCTCCAGGCCGCCGGTGCGGGTCGCGGCTTCGGTGCGGCGAATCAGGTTGCCGTCGGTGAAGACCAGGTCGATGTTGCCGATCGTGACCACGTCGCCCTCGTTGAGCAGCGCCGAGCCGACGCGCACACCGTTGACGAAGGTGCCGTTGACGCTGCGGGCGTCCCGTATCTCGGTGCCGAGCGGCGAATCGACCAAGAACGCGTGATGACGCGAAGCCAGCACGTCTTGGATCACGACGTCGTTGTCGTTGGCGCGACCGATGGTGGCCGACCCGGGCGGCTTGTCCGGTGCCAGGGACCCGGGCAGGATCGCCTGGATCATCTTCGTGGCGAGGTTGCCTGACTCGGGCCGCTTGCTGACCGGCGGCGCCATCTGGGTTTTCGGTTGAAAGTTCGACGGCGGCGCCGGGGGCGGGTAACCGGCCGCAGGGGGTTGCCGGTTCGGCGGTGGCGGCTGGTGCGGTGGGCCCGCCGGATAGCCCGGCGGCCGCTGCGCCCCGCCGCCCTGATACACCGGCTGCGGCGGTGCCGACGGGGGGCCCGGATACGGCCGCGACGGTGCCGGCCCGGCAAGCCGGGGCCCGGCGGCGGGGCGGGACTGCTGTGCGGGTGCCTGCCGCGCCGGCGCCGACGGGTTGGCGAAGGGCATCGACGCCGTTTGCGGCGGCCGGCCGGCCATACCCGCGTGGCGTCCGATCTCGAAACTCAGTTGCGGCCCATCGGGATTGCCGATGTTGATGGCCTGACCGTCGTGGATGTCGATCACCGGCACCCGGCGTCCGCTGACGTAGGTTCCGTTCAGCGAGCCGTTGTCGATAGCCAGCCAGCGTCCCTGATCGAAACGCAGCAGCAGGTGTGCCCGGGAGATCAGCGGATGCGTGATGCGGATATCGGCACGAAGATCGCGTCCGACCACCACGTCGTGTCCCGCCGCGAAGGTACGTTGCGATCCGTCGTACCGAACGGTCAGCACGGGCGGTGCTGATTGACTCATCGCCCCAACCTTAGCTGCTTGGCTCACTGCACCAACTGTATCGGCTGTCCCACCGTCGGCTCCGAGCGACACGGAGCGTCAGCCAAAGGCGCGTCAGCGAAGGGCGTCCGGGGCGCCGGTCACCACGCAACGGGTGCGGCTGTAGATCGTCGGCATGCATTGGTTGCAGTGCGTGCACGCCGAACGCACGCTGTTGCCGTCGCGCGCGATCCGGTTGATCAAGTCGGGCTCGGCCAGCAGGGCC
>DASQRI010000560.1:0-5449 GCA_035642975.1 Mycobacterium sp. | reverse complement strand
CCGCCGCCAGTACGACAACAGCCGGTACCTCCTCAAAACACCGAGCCGATCCAAACGCCGGTACAGCAGACGCCGGTGCACACCCCGCCAAATCAGCTGCCGGAGCAGGGATCACAGGCTCCGAGCCAGCACAGTGATGCGCCCACGACGCCCGCGAAAAGAACGCCGGTCACGGAGCCCGAGCAGACCCCGCGGGTGCAAAGTAGCGAGCCCCCGTCGCGTGAAGGCACCCCTGCTGCGCCGACACCGCCGACGAAGCAGGTGGTGACACCACAGCCGAGCGCGCCCCCGCCCAGGCCCGGTGGCAGCCCGCAGCCGGTGACCAGCGCGCCACAGCGCGGTGGACCCATCGGGGAACCCAACCAGCGCCAGGTGAGCCAGGCACCAGTACCGCCGCCAGTGAAAGTGGAACCGGCGCGAGTGGAGCAGGCCGAGAACGCGACCCCGGTGGTCGTCGACCCGATCAAACCGCCGCCACCGCCGCCGGGTCCGGCCCAGGCCATGCTGGCCGGCGATATGGCCAGTCAGGTAACCCGTGCGGTCAATAACCCGACGCCGCAGGTCGACGTGGTCCGTGATGGGGATAAAGCGGTGGTGCATCCGCAGCACTGGAACTACCAGGACTACGACCAGTACCACCGGCCGAGGATTTACAACCCACTGAACGTGCCGCTGCGCATCCACTACTTCTACGAGAACGATTACCGCGATGTGGTGGTTCCTGCTTTGGGACTGGCGGTTCTTGCCGTTGCCGATGCCGGGGTCTACCCGTACACCGCGGTCGGCGGCGACGAGTACGTGACGGCCGGCTACTTCGACGGCGGCGCGTGGATACCGCCAGCCGGGTGGGACGGCCCGCCGCCGAATGACTACCTGCCGCCCGCGCCGCCACCGCAGTTCACTGGGGTGACGGCCTATGTGCCCGCCGCCGATCAGAACGTGGGGTTGGACAAGGTGACGCTGGTTGGCCACGACGACAATGCGCCGGTGGGACAGCAGGACACCATGATGCTCAACGACACCACGTTGGCCTGGGGTCAGGTAGATGATCCCAAGGACGGCGGCCACGTGACGATCCAGAAAACCCAGCCGACACCGGGAGTTGGACCCACCGATGACGGCCGGTCAATAATCCTGGCCGCCAAGCAGCAGCCGATAACCAACGGCTGGCAGAAGTGGGTGCTCGGCGGCATCCTGGCCGTCGTCGCCGCGGTGGGCGCAGGCACGCTGTGGATCGTCCGGCATCCCAAGACGGCACCGGAGGAGCCGACAGATCCGGTTATCGATGAGGGGCCGTCACTGGGATCGCTTGTGGAGACACCGACCGACATGCACAGCACAGAGAAAAAGGCGTACCCGGACCACACCAGGTGGCAGCGGCCATGAACATGGGCACCGTTGCCCTGCTGTGTCAGGGGACTTCGCGCTTGTCGCGAACGGTGTGACGTGTGAGCGGGCACTGCAGTCTTCGACGACGAGTTCGCTGGCAAGGGAACCAAAGCCGCGCGCAACACTTCCGCGGTTGATGGGTATCTTCCGGCTACAGCTCCCGGGCGGTCATCAGGTGACTCGCGGCATACCTACTTCGCGCCCGGCGTGTTAGCGCATGCGTCTAGTGGTGCCTTCTGATCGTCGCCGGGTGTGGCGGCGTGCTGATCGTCGGGGCTGTAGGCGACGTTGACGCGCTGTTCGGGACGGCGCGTTTCCGCCTGCAGAGCCGCGGTGTAGTACTCCTTATCGGCTTGAATTAGTGGCGGTTGGATTAGGGTGCGAGGCCAGAGTTTTCTGACTCGAACGACGTCAGCTTCGATCGCGTAGACGATGACCGTTGCCTGCAGCGCCAGCCACGCCATCAACCCCAGGACCACGCCGAAGAACCCGGCTATCGCTTGGGCGTGGCGCAACTGGTGGGTCACGATCAACCCAGCTGCGCTGATGAGCAGTTGCCAGCCGATTGCACTGATCGCGGCCGCAGGCAGCATCGCGCGGGTGGGCACCTGTCCGGCGGCAGCCGCACGAAACAAGGCGGTGAAAAAGCCCATTCCCAGTACCGAGCCAACAATAAAACTGATCATTCGTGCCGCCAGCCCGCCGAATCCCCATGACGCCGCCAGTGCCCCGGCGGTACTCGACGCTGCGCTGACCACGACAAGCAGCCCTAGGACTAGCACCGCTGCCAATGCGCGTAGATAATTCAGCGGGAATCCGGGCCGGTCCACCTTGGGTACTGCCCACAGCGTGTTGAGGGTGTTTTGCAAGGCATTGGCGAAGCCGCGCGCGCCGTAGAGCGCCCCGAGGATTCCGACAGTAAGTGACAGCGTGGTGTGACCAAAGGCCGCGACGCCGAGTTGCTGGTGGATCTGGCCGCCAATGATGGGAAATTCGGCGAAGGCGGAGTTAAGCAGCTTTCCTTGAACCTTGGGATGATCGCGCAATACCACGCCGGTGACGGCGGTCAGGACGAGCAGCAACGGAAACACCGCAACGAAGGCGTAGTAGGCCAGCAGCGACACGAGGTTACCGGCTTGGTCGTCGCCAAACTTTTTGACCACCGCAACCGGGAACCCCACCACGACATGCCGCTGCTGCCACCCATCGAAACCACGCGCAACTCGTTCCACCGGATTCATCGGTTAGCCTCTCGCAGCGTCATGCCACAGTGCGTTGAGGAGCGAATACCCAAAGCGCGCGAAGGAATACCCACCACTCCCTGACCCGCCCAGGCATCTCCGTGGCGCACCGGTAGGCGTGCGTCGTTGCTAGCCTGATGGCCGACAACCCGAGTCAAGGGACATATCGTTGGCCGCCAAGTTCGAGATCAGCAAGGATCACGCGGGCAAGTTCCGGTTCCACCTCAAGGCCCCCAACGGGGAAACCATCGCTGCCAGTCAGGTTACGAGACGAAGGCGAGCGGCCAAGAATCCGGAACTCTGCCAACAGCTATCGCCACGCGAGGTCCGCAGAGGTCGCGTGGTTCGCCGACACCGCCAGCGCCAACTATTGGTCGGGACGATGACGGAGAACGCCGGCGCCTCAACGGCGAGTTGTCAGTGCGGCTTCGAAGGTGGGACTCGCCCCCACGCTGACTTCCTCGACATGTGTGTTACAAGCCCACCGGTTTGGGGAACCCGCAGCGGGAGATGGTGTCCACTCCGGGCACCGCTAGGAGCGGAGCTGCAATGATCGGATCAATAATCCTCGCCCTCATCGCGGGCGCGATCATCGGTTTGGTGGCGCGCCTTGTCATGCCGGGTAAGCAAAACATCAGCATGGTCGCGACGGTTTTAATCGGCGCCCTGGGTGGCTTGATCGGCTCAGTAGTGGCGAGCCAGTTCGGGTACCACAATGCCAATGGTGGAGTCGCTTGGATTCCGTTTTTCATCAGAGTCGTTGCTGCCATCGCGCTCATCGCGGTCTACGAATCCGTGATGGGTCGGCGCACTGGCATTTTGGGTCGGCGCGGCAGCCTGATTGGTCGGCGTGGCAGCCTGCTGGGTCGGCGGGGCGGCACCGGTATCACGGGTCGGCGTGGCCGTACCAGGTTGCCTTGGTAGCCCTTAAGGGAGTCCGTCCGCGACCGACCAGACTAATGTGTGGCCCATCAGACCCCGGCTCGATCCACACTGCTCGTCCGGAAATCCTCCTCGGATGGGGCGGGAGCGATCGCGAGTCGTGGTTCTCGATTTAGCTCGATTTAGAAGGTTTTTACTGTGACGCCTCGTTCACCGCATGCTGTAGATGTCCGCCGCCGGGCCGGTTGGTTGCCCGACGATCAAGACGATTTGGAGTCCTGGCTCGCCGGACACCGAGAGCGGGTCGAGGCCCGAGGCGAGCGCGTCGAACTTCATCCAGTGCTCGTGGAATTTCAGGAGTTGATCGACACCGATCCTTTGATACGGATGTACCTGAACCAGATGATTTCCCAGGTACCCACTACCAAGCACTACAGCAAGCGGCACCTTGAGAGCGTGCCGCAGCTGCTGCGCCTGGTCAATGAGGTGCTGACAATGGCACCTGAGTTCTCTGAGGACTCGATGGTGGTCACGCCGCTCGGAGCGATCCTGGACTGGACGATGGGCACGCCAGCCGGGTTCGCCGCTTTCCGCGATCCTCGAGTCAACGCGATGCTGAAAAAGATCTTGACCGCCTGGTGCGAGTTTCTCGACAGCCCTGATTCGCTGTATGTGCTCAACGATTCACCGTCGGGCTGGAAATGTGCTGCGGCGCAACGGGCCGTCGGTATCGAGCAGTTCGAGCACGACCCCGCCGAGGAACACTGGGGGTTCAGTTCATGGAACGATTTCTTCACTCGACGGTTCAAGGACGGCCAGCGTCCGGTCGCCGCCCCGGGCGACGACACTGTGATCGCTAACGCCTGCGAGTCGACGCCGTACGGAATCGCCACTGACGTGGCGCGCCAGGATCGTTTCTGGATCAAAAGTCAGCCTTATTCGCTGCAGGACTTGCTCGCACAAGACGAGTCGGTCGATCAGTTTGTCGGAGGAACCATCTACCAGGCCTTCCTGAGCGCGACCAATTTCCATCGGTGGCACAGCCCGGTCGCCGGAACAATCCTGCGGGCCTTCGTCCAGGATGGCACTTACTACTCCGAGGCCGACTCGGAAGGCAGCGACGCGGTCGAGCCGACGAATTCGCAGTCCTACATGGCGCATACAGCCGCGCGGGCGATCATCCTCATTGAGGCCGACAATCCGGTCATCGGTCTGGTGGCTTTCGTGCCGGTGGGAATGTCGGAGGTCTCCTCCTGCATCATCGACCCCAGCATCACCCCGGGTTATCACGTCGCTAAGGGAGAGGAACTCGGGTACTTCCAGTTCGGCGGTTCAACGCACTGTGTCATCTTTCGCCCCGGCGTGATCGCAGACTTCGCCCTCGCGGCCATTCCCCAACCACACGACCCTCATGCGCCGCTGATGCTGATCAACTCGAAGCTCGCCGCCGCCAAGACCATCTAGGTACGGGCGGGGCGAACACATCGTGGTTAGCACAGCGATATCGAGCGCCTCCAGCTTCACGACGATTCTCCAGTACGTGTAGCCCGGACTTTCGGCGCTGATCGCCCCAACGACTAGTTTGTGCACAATCTTGGCCCGGAGGCAAATGATAACGTTTGACGTTAATAACGTGCTGCGTTACTATTTGTGAGTGATCCGCTCGTTCCGGGATAAGGACGCCGAGGCGGTATGGCGCCGCAACTACTTTAAGAAGCTCAGCCCGGAGCTCAGCAGACTCGCGTACAACAAGCTCGTTCTCATCAACGCCGCCGTGAGCATCAACGACCTACGGGTGCCGCCAGGCAACCGGCTGGAGAAGCTGCTCGGCGCACGCGCCGGCCAGTACAGCATCCGCGTCAACAACCAGTGGCGCATCTGCTTCACCTGGAGTTCCGGCGGCGCCGGCAACGTCGAGCTGGTCGATTATCACTAGT
>DASQRI010000559.1:0-4312 GCA_035642975.1 Mycobacterium sp. | reverse complement strand
GCCCACCAGCGGAGAATTGGACCGCAGCTCGTCGACCTCGCGCCCGATGGCGGCGGCCCGCCGGGCGATCTGGGCGTCGTCACGTCCGGCGCACCCGACGAAGGCCGCGGAATACGTCATCGAGTCGGCTGGCCGGCCGACCGCATCGACCGCTTGGCGGACCCGGTCGAACTGCGTTTGGATGGTGTCCAGCGACGCGAACGGCACGTTGAACTCGTCGGCGAATGTCGCAGCCAACCCCGGGGTTCGCTTGGCGCCCGTCCCGCCGATGATGACCGGCGGATGGGGCCGCTGCACCGGCTTGGGCAGCGCGGGCGAATTGTTGACCGCGTAATGAGCACCGGCGTAGTCGAACGTCTCCCCGAGCGGGGAAGTCCACAGGCCGGTGATCAGCTCGAGCTGCTCGGTGAGCCGGGCGAACCGCTCGCGCAGCGGCGGAAACGGGATCGCGTAGGCCACATGTTCGGCTTCGAACCAACCGGTGCCGATCCCGAATTCGACTCGCCCGTTGCTCATCTCGTCGACCTGCGCGACGGAGATGGCCAGCGGGCCGGGATGGCGGAACGTGGCCGACGTGACCAGCGTGCCCAGCCGGATTGACGACGTCTCCCGCGCGATCCCGCCCAGCGTCACCCAGGAGTCGGTCGGGCCGGGCTGTCCGTCGCCGCTCATCGCCAGGTAGTGGTCGGACCGGAAGAACGCGGAAAACCCCAAAGCTTCCGCGGTCTGCGCGACCGCAAGCTGATCGGAGTAACTGGCGCCTTGCTGCGGTTCGACGAACACCCGAAAGTCCACGAACGCCAGACTATGCGGCGAGCTGGCGCTCTGCCCCTTGATCAGTGCGATCGCAGGATAGTGATCGCGCTGTCGAACTTTTTTAAGGAGTTGAATGTTTCTGGGGGGACGCCGAAGACGGCGGACAACGCTTGGGGCGGAAGCTGACTCAATGACTCGCCGATGCCGATGTTGTCTTTGTCTTCAGATGCACTGGCGTTCTGGATGATCAGCACGTCCAGGTCTTCGGTGCCGCGGTTCTCGAAGTAGTGCAAGGAACCCTGGGGTGCGAACACGAGGTCGTCGACGTGGGCGTCGAAATTCTCGTGGTTGCCGTTCCCGTCGACGACGACCCAGGTCGCGACTCCTTTGGTGACCAGGTTGATCTCCCACGCGCTGGGATGCCAGTGCGGCTCGCGAATACCTCCGGGCTGCAACGTGATCAGTTGGATGCTGGCCTCTTGACCTTTGAGTATCGGGAAGTTGTCTTCGTGCGCCTGCTGCTGTGTACCCCCGTCATAGTTGGTGGGAGAAAGGGCGCTGAGATGGAACAGGTGCGACTCCGAGGTGATTGTTTCCGAGGGTATGCGGGGATCACCAAAGCGCGCCGCGTCATCAGTCATTGGCTCTTCCTCAGTGGGAACGCAGGATGACGATTGCGTTGTCGACTTTTTTGAACGGCTTGAATGTCTCTGCGGGAACGCCGAAGACGGCGGACAACACTCGGGGTGGAAGCACGCTGAGGGACTCGCCTATGCCGATGTTGTCCTTGGATTCGGGCGTACTGGTGTTCTGGATGATCACGATTTTCATGTCGTCCGGGCCGCGGTTCTCGAAGTAGTGGAAGGAACCCTGCGGCGCGAACACCACGTCGCCGACATGCTGGTCGAAACTCTCGTGGTTGCCGTTTCCATCGACGAGGGCCCAGGCCGCGACTCCCTTGGTGACGATGTTGATCTCCCACGCGCTGGGATGCCAGTGCGGCTCGCGGATACCTCCGGGCACCAACGTGAGCTTCACGATGCTGGCCGCTTGCCCTTTCAGTATCGGAAAGTCGTCCTCGTCCGCCTGTTGAAACGAGCCACCGTCATAGGTGGTTAACGGCTGAGCACCGAGGTGGAACAGGTGCGATTGCGAGGTGATCGTCTCCGCGGGTATGCGGGGATCACCAAAGCGCGTCGCATCGTCGGCCAGCGGCACTTCCTTGTCGGTCCGATAGCCCGAGACAAACCGGTCCACGCCTACACCGGTTGCGGCTGCCGCGCCGGCCAGGCCCGCTCCACCCAAGACCTTGCGACGATTGATCGGCACTCGCTGAAATTACCGCAGCGCTAACGGGCCGGTCTACTAGCAAGTATCAACCTTCTCGATCCTGACGAGACTCCTTCAAGGCGCCGACGACGATGGTGACGCCTCATGCGCCAACGGCGGTTTTCGGCTGAGCGATAATTTTCTGGTCGCCCCAGCAGCACCGTCAGAATCCGGCTCATTTACCTCGTGCGGGTTCGCCAAAGCGGTGGGGCAGGCCTACGTGGGTAGCAGCAGCTGCGATGACACACGTCGCAAAAAAGACCACATATGAAGGTCTAAAGACGCTGTCTCGGAGACATCCCTCTTGGTGTGTCTAACGGCCTATCCTTTGAGGACCCCTGCAAGCACTGGGCCCGGGATTGGCGGAGGGTCGGATAACGGCCGTAGCAGCGTGCCGGACAGGGGGACTCAACGACAGAGCTGTTGAGGAGGAAGCGGTGGGTCATCCGACTCCCGGCGTTCCGGTGAGCGTCACGATCTTGGTGATCTCCGTGGCTGTCGTCTTCACCGTGTGGGTGCCGGTGATCGTGTATCGAGCTGCGATACGCCATAGCCGTTCGACCCGTGACTCGCTAAGGCTGGCGGGTGCCCTCATGGTCGTGTTCGCGGTCTGGCTCGGCGTGTCAGCGGGATGCACCCAGGTGGAGGCTCTTCACGATGGTCCGGACCGGCCGCCTTGGCTGGTCTACTTGTTCTTCGCGCTCATCGTTATTGGACCGGTTGCGGTGGCACGTTGGGCGTCGCTGTATGAGCTGTTGGCCGACCGGCGAACGCTCGCCGAGCTGCTGATCTCGCAGACCGCTCGTTGGTTGGGATGCGTGTTCCTGGTGTTGGAGGTGGGCGGTCAGCTTCCCGGCTTCTTCGCCTACCCGGCCGCGTTCGGCGACATCGCAGTCGGTCTTACTGCCTGCGTCGCCGTGATCGCCCTGATCTGGTCGACGTCTACTGGCGTTCCGATTGCGTGGTCGGTGCTTGGCCTTCTCGATTTTATCGTGGCCGTGGGAACCGCATTCCTGGCGACCCAAGCCATCGCCATGGTGCATACCGACCCACCAACGTCGGTGTTCACTCAATGGCCGATGGTACTTTTTCCGGCCTACCTGGTGCCCTTCTCGATCATTCTGCACATCACCACAATCCGCGTGCTGCTGGCAAACCGGAGGCGTGCCCGGGATGAACATACGTCCGTCGCCACATCGATGACGGCCAGGCGATAGGTCTAGAACGACGCGGCGTCAGGCCTTGGCCCTCGGACGCCGCCACCTTGGTCACCCACCCGTGCGGTCTGGTGATACGAGAGATCTGGCGGGTGCTACTACGCGCTCTCCTGGCGCGGGCTCCCGGCGTTGCCGCAGCTTACGCACACCTGCGGGATCGCTACCGCGACATGGCCACAACGCTTGAGTTTGACGCGCATACCGCCTGGGCCGAGGTCACGCCATAACTGCGGTCAGTCGGGAGGCCCTGTACGCCGTGGCCTGTCTCAGAAACAGACGATATATGAGGCTCTCGGAAGTCCGTCTCAGTAGTCCGTCTCAGGAATAAATGTCCCGCTTTATGCGGTCAAACTCTTGTGGGACAGTCTGATTCGGGTACATCAACAGACCCGGGCCAGTACCGTCGCCCAGGCACTAGAGCAGCAGGACGCCGCTCTTGCCGCTGCTGGTATTACAAAGACCCTCTCCGACACCATGTCTGGTGTCAGGGATGACCGTCCTGTGCTGGCAGCGCTCCTCGACTACGTCCGAGACGGCGACAGCCGGGTGACAATTCATCTCAGGGCGAAGCGCTCACCGAGCAAGTGTCTTTTCGAGGAACTCGGACTCGGCTCGTGACACCAGGAAATCGGAGCTCGCGAACTGCCGGGATCCGGCGCCGGCGGGTCTGCAAGTTGCCCGTGCCAGATCTTTAGAAAAGACACACACCCCGGTAACGAACGCTTCCCGCAAAAACAAGCTGAAGGGATGTCGCCGGCAGGCGTGGACTGCCACGATGGAGTCCATGCGTGCGTTCGCCTGCCCCGTCTGCCGGGGCTACGCCCGATTCGAGTCGCAGCGCTGCCCGAATTGCTTGGCTGAGCTTGCATTGCATGTCCCTAGCCGCACCATGGTCGCGACCTCGTCCGGTGGTGCGGTTATCGAGGGCCAGATCTGGATTGCGTGCACGAAGGCAGCCAGCCTCGGCTGCAACTGGTTGGTGCCGGAGGAACAGGAATTGGGCGGTCAGC
>DASQRI010000558.1:0-4710 GCA_035642975.1 Mycobacterium sp. | reverse complement strand
GGAGCCGCTGTGTCAGCGGATCGTCAACGAATTGCTCGACAAAGCGATGGGCAAGACCCGCATCGATGTTGTCGACGAGTTCGCCTATCCGCTGCCGGTCAACGTGATCTGCCGGATCATGGGTGTGCCCATCGAAGACGAGCCCCTGTTTCACGCGTGGCTTGCGGACATCACCGCCGGCATTTTCGATCTCGGCCCCGACATCCAAACCGAGGAGGGCCAGGCCCGCCGCGCCGCGGGCGAAGCCGCCGACGGCGAGCTCAACAAGTACATCGTCGGGCTGGCCGAGAATGCCGCGAAATCGCCTGGGCCAGGGATGATTTCGCAGTTAGTTCACGACGACGGCCGCGATGGGCGGATGTCACTGAGCGCAATCGTCAACAACACCATCCTGCTGTTCTTCGCCGGTCATGACTCGACGGTCAATCTGATTTCGCACTGTGTTCTCACCGTTCTGCGCAACCCCGGATCGGTCGAGTTGTTGCGCAATCGGCCTGAACTGATTCCCGGAGCCATCGAAGAGGTACTGCGATTGCAGTCGTCGGTACAGTTCTTCCCGACTCGATCGGCGCTGGCCGACATCGACATCGCCGGCACCACCATTCCCAAGGGCGCACCCATCTATCTGATGTACGGCGCAGCTAACCGAGATCCGCGGCGCTTCCGCGATCCCGACACGTTCGACCCCCAGCGGCCCGACAACGAGCACGTGGGCTGGGGGCGCGGGATTCACATCTGTTTCGGCGGTCCACTCGCCCGGCTGGAAGTCAATACCGCGTTCGACGCGTTCCTTCGCCGAGTGGACAGCCCACGGCTGGTCGAGGACCCGCCGCCTTATCGCATCAGCCAGGTGTTCCGCGGCCCACGGCACCTGCTGGTGGATTACGACAAAATCCGTCCTCAGCATGAGCAGCCATGAAAGCCTTCCAGCCCGTCGCGTGCGATCAGCCCGACCAACGGCGCGCACAATAGGGCCGTGGATGCGCCACAGGATTGGGCCGGCAGCGGGCTCGCGTATCTGACCGGGCCGCCGGACGGCGCGCCCGATTTCTCCCGCGCCGCCGTGCTGGCCGAAGCCCGCCGCGTCGCCGCCGATATCGCCGGACTTCTCGGCGTCGAGGCCGACGCGGCCACCATGCTGGCCGGCCGGGCGGCGATGCTGAACCTGACCCGGCGAGGGCGCGTCTCGGCGGGCGGCGCCACTCGACTGCTGGCCACCGTCGACGGCTGGTGCGCCGTCGCACTGCCACGCGCCGACGACGTCGCGGCGCTGCCGGCACTGATGGAGCTCGACGCGATCACCGGCGATCCCTGGATGGCGTTGTCCCATTGGGCCGCAACGCATTCGACGGAGGCGGTACTTGACCGCGGCGAGCTGCTGGATATCGCGGCGGCAGGGTTGGGCGAGGCCGCCGCCGGGGCACCGGCGGTGCGGCGCTGCGGCAGCACCGTGCGACCCCGGCCGGCCGACGGGTTGCTGGTGGCCGATCTGTCGTCGTTGTGGGCGGGGCCGCTGTGCGCGCAGTTGCTTGCCCGCGCGGGCGCCGTCGTCGTCAAGGTGGAAAGCCCGAGCCGGCCCGACGGCACCCGAAGCGGCGAGCCGGCCTTCTTCGACTGGATGAACTTCGGAAAGCTCTGCCAAGCCGTCGATTTCGACGACGACGCAGACGCGCTACGAGGACTGGTCACCGCCGCTGACATCGTCATCGAGGGTTCCCGCCCGGCAGCGCTGCGACGACGCCAGTTGAGCGTCGACGACGTTCCCGGCCGTCCGGGCCGAATCTGGTTGCGCATCAATGGTTATCGTGATCAGCCGCACCGCCCGGCTTTCGGCGACGACGCCGCGGTCGCCGGCGGCCTGGTCGGCGCTGCCGCCGACGGACCGGTGTTCTGCGGTGACGCGATCGCCGACCCGCTGAGTGGACTCGAAGCGGCGCGCGAGGTGGGGGAGTCGTTACGCCGCGGTGGCGGCGAACTGATCGACGTATCGATGGCGCAGGTGGCTGCGCGGTATGCCGCGCTGCCGCAAGCGCCGTCGACCTCTGCCGCGCCGGTCGCGCCGCCCCAGCCGCCGCCGGCCGTCCCGTCGGCGTCGGCGCTGGGCGCCGACAACGCCGCGGTGCGGTACATCGTGTCCGAGCGGCTCTGTGCGCCATGCTGATTCAGCGAGCCAGAACGCTGGGCGGAGGTCTCGTGGACCTCCGGGTGAGCGCGCTTATCGATGAGGTGGCCGACACGGTGGCGCCCCGCCCCGGTGAAGACGTGCTGGACGCGGCCGGTGGAACGGTGTTGCCCGGGCTGCACGATCACCACGTGCACCTGCACGCTGCGGCGGCCGCGGCGACCTCGGTCCGCGTCGGGCCGCCGCAGGTACGTGACCGGGCCGGGTTGGCCGGCGCGTTGGCGAGCGCCGAGGCCGGCGACGACGGTTGGATTCGCGCCGTGGGCTACCACGATTCGGTCGCTGGACCGCTGGACCGCGCGGCGCTGGACGCGCTGGTTCCGACGGTGCCGCTGCGAGTCCAGCACCGCAGCGGAGTGCTGTGGATGCTCAACTCGGCGGGCCTGGCCCGGGTGGGCCTGACCGATCATCCCGACGGCAGGCTGCGCAGCGCCGACTCCTGGTCGAACGCGCTGGCTCGCGGGGAAACCAAGCTGACCGACCTCAGTGGCCGGTTGAGCCGCTACGGTGTCACTGGAATCACCGACGCCACACCGGATCTCGACGTCGCCGACATCGTGCGGCTCACGGAGCTGCACCGGCGGGGTGAGCTGGGCCAACACGTGCGCTGCTTGGCCCCCGGCAAACGGATCCTGCACGACGACGATCTGGACCTCGAACATCTCGCGGGCTGGATCGCCGAGCGGCACCGCAACGGCGGTCCGGTCGCCGTCCACTGCGTCACCGCCGCCCAGCTGCTGGTGATGATCGCGGCGCTGCACGAAGCCGGCAGCCACCCGCGCGACCGCATCGAGCACGCCGCCGTCGTGCCGCCGGACTGCCTGACGGACATTGCCGATCTCGGGTTGGCCGTCGTTACCCAGCCCAACTTCGTCGCTGAGCGCGGCGACCAGTACCTCGACGAGGTTCCCGCCGCCGAGCACGACCAGCTGTGGCGGGTGGCATCACTGCTGCGGGCCGGGGTGCCGGTGGCTTTGTCCACCGATATGCCTTTCGGCAACGCCGACCCATGGGCGGCGATGCGGGCGGCGGTGCACCGCACCACGCGCAGCGGAGCTGTGCTGGGCGTCGATGAACGCGTCTCGGCGCGAACGGCTTTGACGATGTTTCTGGGCAGGCCCGATCAACCCGCCCAGCCGCGAACCGTCAAACCGGGAGAGCCCGCGGACCTGTGCGTGCTCAGCGTGCCGCCGGAAACCGCGCTGGCCGAACTGGACGCCGGGATGGTCGCCGCGACAATAATCGCTGGCGAAATCGCTTACGCTGCTCGGTGAATCAGGAGATTTCGCCGACGAGGTAGCGCTGCAAGGTGGGTGCCACCGCGTCGACCAGGGTGTCGACATTCATGGACTGGATCGGCTCGACGCGCACCCCGTAGCGCATGATGCCCAGACCGACGACCTGTGAGGCACACAGCGAAGCGCGAAGCGTGATCTGGTCGGCGCCCAGCGCCTTGAGTAGTGGGTCGAAGACCGGGCCGATGAACAGACTCTGCGCGATCTCGACCGTCTTGGCCAGGCCAGCCGTGGCGATCGCGCTGGCCGCGAATGGTCCGCCGCCGGTGGCGTCCCAGGTGCTGATCAGCATGTGCAGCGTTCGCCGGCCGGCTTGGTTTACGCCTCCGCGGATGATCCGGTCGATGAACTCTGGGGTCGCGAACGGCAGTCGGAGCCTACGCGCCACCGAGTCAAGAATCCCGGACGACGGCTTATCGCGAGAGGCCACGGTGTCAGGATGGCGGCAACGTTGGCGAAGTTCAAGCATCAACCCGGGGCGCGTCGCGGTGCCCCGAATCAGTGCGGTAGATCACGGAACGGCGTGTCACGGTACGGCTCAGGCTCTTTCGGCAGACCTAACACACGTTCGCCGACGATGTTGCGCTGAATCTGGTCGGTCCCACCGCCGATCGAGGTGAAGTAGGCGTTCAACGTCCGGAATGTCACCGCGTCACCAACCGGATTCTCCGGCCCGGCCAGCATGGCTTCAGCGCCGACGATTTCGGTTTCGACGCGGGCCGTCTCGTGCAGGATCCGCGACATCGCGATCTTGCCGAGGGCCGTCAGTGCCGCCGCCTCGCGTCGATCGGCCGCGGCCTTCGACCGCTGGGAATTCCAGCGGTTGACCGTCGCCAACGCATCGACCTGCGCAATCTGCTGACGAATGTAGGGGTCGCTCAGCCGGCCGGCTTCCCGCGCCAATTCGATTAAAAGGTTGGTCTTCTCGGGCCGGGGGCGCCGATTGTCCTTGGCGGTGCGGGCCAGATCGCCCATGAACCGGCGCTCGTAGCCGAGCGCGATCTGTAGCACCGACCAGCCGGCGTTCAGCTCGCCGATCAGGTTCTCGGCCGGAACGCGGGCGTCTTCGATGAAGATCTCGTTGAACTCCGATTCGCCGGTGATCTGGTGGATCGGCCGGATCTCGACGCCGGACTGCCGCATCGGCAACATGAAGAAGCTGATCCCTTGGTGTTTGGGCACGTCCCAATCGGTCCGGGCCACCAGCATGCCGTAGTCAGCGGTTTTGGCGAA
>DASQRI010000557.1:0-5096 GCA_035642975.1 Mycobacterium sp. | reverse complement strand
GGGCGCCCGCACGGGCGATGAGGATCGACACGGAGAGGCTGCGTGAGCTGACGGCAGCACTAGGCTTTTGGCCCGCCACCACCGACGAGGCCAACATCGAGCGGCACCGGTAGCACAACAAGGACGCGGACTACTGGCTGACCCTAAACCACAGGTTTGACCACCTACGTCGCCGCGCTGAGCTACAGGATGCCCATGACGTTAAGCCGCCAAGTTCGCTGTTGCTTCAAGAGCACTAAGCCGTGGATGTTTGCAACGGCAAGATGGGGAGAGTCACCGCGTGAGTCCCTCGCCGAGTCGGCATACTCGACATCGCCGATAGCCGCTGCCGAATCGCGGCGACCCCGCTGCCAGATTCTGCAGGGCGGACCGGGTCTCGAGAAAAGACGTGATATGAGAGTCTCGAAAGTCGGTCGCGGTTTGCTGCGTGGAAGCGGGCTTGGTGTGACATCCTGTGCGGGTGTCCGCAGAGGGCCCGCCTTCTGGGGTTGTGACGTTTTTGTTCACCGATGTGGAGGGTTCGACCCGTCGGTGGGAGGCCGACGCAGAGGGGATGCGGGCAGCCCTGTCCAAGCACGACCAGGTGCTTCAATCCGCGATCGAATCGCACGACGGCTTCTTATTCAGCCACACGGGTGATGGTGTGGTCGCTGCATTCGAGTCGCCGAGGTCTGCCGTCGACGCCGCCGTCGACGCGCAACGGGCACTTGAGTTGCCGGTACGAATGGGGCTGGCGACCGGTGAGGCCGGACTGCGGAACGGGGACTACTTCGGGACGGTGCTCAACCGGGCGGCGCGGGTGATGGCTGCCGGGCACGGCGGTCAGATCCTGGTAGCCGACTCGACAGCGGGTCTGCTCAGTGGCGTTGACCTGGTCGATCTCGGGCCGCGACGGTTACGAGACGTGCCGAACCCGATCACTGTTTTTCAGTTGCAAGCGCCGGGGCTGCAGACGGACTTTCCAGCGTTGCGGGCACTGGATACGAGTCCGGGGAACCTGCGAACTGCGACCACCAGCTTTATCGGGCGCGAGTCCGAGGTCGGCGAGGTGCAAGCCGCGGTGAAGGCTCATCGGCTGGTCACGCTGACCGGGGTGGGCGGGGTCGGCAAGACCCGCCTGGCACTGGAGGTCGCCGCGAGTCTAGCGGATGAATTCCCTGACGGCGTTTGGCTTTTCGAACTTGCGGCGGTGGCTGATCCGGGTGCGGTGCCCGACGCGGTGGCCGCGGTGCTGGGCATCACCCAACAGCCCGGCAAGACCCTGACCGACAGTGTGGCCGCCGCGCTAGAGGGCCGAGTCCGGCTGTTGGTGTTCGACAACTGCGAACACCTGCTCGACGCCGCCGCGGACCTGAACGAGGCCATCCTCACGCACTCGGCGACCGTGACGATCCTGGCCACTAGCCGCGAGGGGCTGGGGGTGGCCGACGAGCAATTGTGGCCGGTGCCCTCGCTGGACGTCGGCGCGGGAATCGACTCCGCCGCGGTCGAACTGTTCGTCGAACGCGCCCGCAGCGTGGCACCGGGCTTCTCGGTGGCCAAAGCCGACGAGGCGGCCGCGGTGGTGGAGGTCTGCCGACGCCTCGACGGCATCCCGCTGGCCATCGAATTGGCGGCCTCGCGGATGGCGTCGATGACCGCGATCGAGGTGGCTGATCGACTCGATCAGCGATTCCGGCTGCTGGTCGGGTCGCGGCGCGGCCCGCGACGCCACCAGACGCTGCGCGACGCGGTGGCGTGGTCCTACGACCTGCTTGAGGATGCGGAGAAGGCTGTGCTGGATCGGTGTTCGGTGTTCGCGGGCGGGTTTGACCTCCAAAGTGCGTGCGCTGTAGCCGGTTTCGATGACTCCGACGACTACGTGATCCTGGATCGCCTCGATGCCCTGGTGCGTAAGTCGTTGCTCGTCGCGGACCGGTTGTCGGGGCGCACTCGGTTTTCGATGTTGGAGACGATCCGCAAGTTCGCCGAGGAGCAACTCGTCGCGAGCGGTGCGGCGACAGAGGCCCGGACGGCGCATGCCCGCCACTTCGCCGGGCGCGAAGCCGACGTCCTCGCTTTGTGGGACAGCCCCCGCCAGCGGGATGCCTACAGCTGGTTCAGCGTCGAGCTGGCCAATCTGCGCACCGCGTTTCGGTGGGCCGCCGACCGAGGCGATCTCGACGCCGCGACCGCCATCGCGATCTACGCGCCGTTCCTCGGCATTGGGGTCGAGAATTTCGAGCCGATAGCCTGGGCCGAAGAGCTCATCGAGCCCGCTCGCGCCGTCGACCATCCCCGCCTCGCGTTCCTGTACATGATGGCGTCGCAGTGCTGGTATCCCGGGCGGATCGAGGAGGCTGTCCGCTACAGCGACGCCGGTCAGAGGGTGATCGGCGTCGGCCGCGACGAGGTGCCGTTCGGCATCGAGGGCTTGCTTGGCACTTCGTATCTGGCCATCGGGCAGCCCGCACCGATGGTTGAGTGGTGCCGCGCCCAGCTGCCACGCGGTCGCGACACGCATGGATTCACTAGGGCTGTCCTGGTCCTCGGACTGACGATGGCCGGTTGTGGTGAGGAGGCGAGGGTCGCCGCGAACGGGCTGATCGAGGCCGCCGAGGCCACCCGCAACCCGTATGCACTCTCGTTCGCGCTATGGGCCTACGGGATCGCCTGCAGCGACGCCGACCCCGACCGCGCACGTGACGCCATGCGCCGGGGCCTGATGATCGCTCAAGACACCGGGAACCGCGGCAACGAAACACACCTGGCGAGCAATTTGTCCCGCGTGGAGGCTCAGTATGGCGACCCGCTGGCCGCGCTCGATTACGTCACTGTGGCGATCCGCAATTACCACGACTCGGGCAGCTCCATGTTGATCCGGTGGCCGCTGGCTGTCCTCGCTGCCTTCTTTGACCGGCTCGGACGCTACGAACCGGCGGCCACCCTCGCCGGGTTCGCCGTCGACCCCATGACCGCGGCGACCGTACTCGACGTGAACACCGCGATCGCCCACCTCCGTGAGATCCTCGGCGACCCAGCCTACGAATCGCTGGCCCGTGCAGGCGAAATGATGACCACCGCCGCCATGGTGACCTACGCATACGACCAAATCGACCAGGCCCGAGCAGAACTGAACGCGGTGTCGAAATAGACCACATTCGAGACGTCTCAGTCCGACCTCCTGTGCACGGGTTGAGCCACGTCGCTGCGTCTCAAAAGTTCGTCTCAGAAGATGCCGTCGCAATAATGAACCGTCTCGGGTTGCTTCCCACGCCGCGGTCCTCGCCCCGAGGGAATTCATGAACAACCGTACGGTTCTAGGATCCGCCACGAAGATGAGAAAAACGCGTCCGCCATTTCGACGAGAATTCTGCAAAGGTGCAGGTACGAGTATCGCTATCCGCCACGCAGTTTGGGAACCTAATGGGAACCGATCAGCGTGTTTCGACAGGGATTTTGTTTATTGCGCGGGACGCTGATTACTGAGCCGCCGGCCGGTGAGCACACGTGAGAACCTGGAGCATTGGTCGATTTCTAACTGTAGAGCGTGCCCCGGCCGGTTGGTGAGGTTGCCTGTAGCGCTCATGGGATGTCGTGCCGGTAGAGCACTGGTCCATTAGGTCGCCGCCGGGTGGCCTTCGGCTCTGAATGTTGTTTCTTCTCAACGGTGTTAGGAGGCGAGAAGGTGATATTCGTCGGGGACGATTGGGCTGAGGATCACCACGACATCCACGTGATGGATGCTGACGGGGCGCGGCTAGCGTCACGCCGGCTACCCGAAGGACTCGCGGGCATTAGCGGGTTCCACGAGTTGGCGGCCGCCCACGTCGCAGAACCCAGCCAGGTGGTGATCGGCATCGAAACCGATCGCGGCCTGTGGGTGCAAGCCTTGAGCGCGGCCGGGTACCAGGTGTATGCGGTCAACCCGCTGGCCGTCGCCCGCTACCGCGAGCGACATCAAGTCTCTGGCGCGAAATCCGACGCCGGTGACGCCAAGCTGCTGGCCGATCTGGTCCGCACTGACCGGCACAACCACCGTTCGATGGCCGGCGACAGCTCCGAAGCCGAGGCGATCAAGGTCCTCGCCCGCGCACACCAGAACCTGATCTGGGCCCGCACCCGGCACACCAACGCACTGCGTTCAACACTGCGCGAGTACTACCCAGCCGCGCTGGAGGCCTTCGACGACCTGCACGACCGCGATGCCCTGGCCGTCCTGGGTCGCGCTCCCACTCCTGCCCAGGCAACCCATCTGAGCCTGGCCAAGATCCGATCCGCCCTCAAACACGGTGGGCGTCAACGCAACATCGACACACGCGCCCAAGAGATCGCGGCAGCGTTGCGCACCGCACAACTGGCTGCACCAGCGCCGCTCACTGCCGCGTTCGCCGCGACCACCCGCGCCGCAGTGGGCATCATCAGTGAAATCAACCGACAGATTGCCGAGCTAGAAACCGAACTGGCCACACATTTTGAAACACACCCGGACGCCGACATCTACCTCTCCCTGCCAGGACTCGGTGTCATCCTCGGCGCCCGGGTGCTCGGTGAGTTCGGGGACAACCCGAACCGCTACACCACTGCAAAGTCTCGCAAAAACTACGCCGGAACGTCGCCTTTGACCGTCGCCTCCGGCAAGAAACGCGCCATCCTCGCCCGCCGTGTTCGCAATCGACGGCTCTACGACGCCATCGACCAATGGGCCCTCGGCGCCATCAACAACAGCCCCGGCGCCCGAGCGTTCTACGATCAGCACCGCGCCGCCGGCGACCTCCACCACCAAGCCCTACGCGCCCTCGCCAACCGACTCGTCGGCATCCTGCACGGCTGCCTCCGCCACCAAACCCACTACAGCGAATACACCGCCTGGGCTCACCGCTCGGCCGCAGCTTGACGAGTTACGGGCCAGGGATGTCTACAGGCACTGGTGTAGGTTCTCACACTTGGTGGCGCATGACGACGCTTCTACCTGCTGGTTTGCAGAATTCTCATCAAAATGGCGAACATATTTTTCTCATCTTCGTGTCGGATCCTAGAACCGTGCGGTTGTGCGGGGACTCGTCCAGGCCTTAGAGCAGCGCCCTTGAGACGGGCTGCCGACCGAATGGCGGCTG
>DASQRI010000556.1:0-12325 GCA_035642975.1 Mycobacterium sp. | reverse complement strand
GTGGTCGGACTCCGGCACGCCCAGCAGGTCCGCGATCACCAGGAACGGAAACAGGCCGCCGTATGCCGAAGCGAACTCGCAGTGCCCGTCATCGACGAACTCGTCGATCAGTTGGTCGGCAAGCCGCCACATGAACTCCTCATTCTTCTTGAGCCGCTTGGGCGTGAAGAGTCCGTTCAGCAGGGCGCGATGCGCGGTGTGGCGCGGTGGGTCGAACGAGACGAGGTGTTCGCTCATGGGAAAGATGTCGCGGTGTGCCTCGACCTGCTCGGAGATGTCATCACTAGTTACGTCGAACGGCAGCGGAAACGGCCCGAGCGAGGAGTTCACCGACGAATACGTGGCATTGTCGCGGTAGACCTCGGTCAGCTCGTCATAGCCGGTCACCGCGACCACGCCGCTGCGCGGCACCGGGGTGACCGGGCACTGCGCCCGCAGATAGTCGTAGAAGGGATACGGGTCGGCGACCAGTCGGGGATCGCTGAAGAAGTCGACATCGTCGTAGTCGGTCTCGCCCGAAGGGTGTGCAGCCACCATGGCGCGACGCTAACATCGCTTACAATTCAAGTAAAGGGTGTAAATGACTGATCGCGGCGAGAGCGGGGACCCGATGCGGGAGCGCATCCTGCGGGCCGCGTTCAAAGTGCTGTCCCGGCACGGCTACGCCAAGCTGAACCTGTCCGATGTCGCCGCGCAGGCCGGCATTTCGCGTCCGACGCTGTACAAGTCCTTCAAGTCGAAGGATGACTTGCTGTTGGCGTTCGGTCAGTTTGAGCTCCGGCTGTTGCGTGAGGATCTGGACCGCGCGATCGGCGGCCACACCGGTCGCGATCGCGTTGATGCACTGTTGCACTTCCTGGTTGAGTTCTACACCTCCTATCAGATGCGCGGTCTGATCGAGATCGAGCCGGGCCTGGTCCTCGAACAGTTGGCCGCCTCGTTGCCGGTACTGGTCGACCTGATGACGCCGGTGTTGGCCGGACAGATCGCCGATCCGCAAGCCGTGGCGCAGGCGCTGGTGCGGATCTCGGTGTGCCACTATCTGATCCCCGGCTACGACGACGACCGCATGCTGGATCAGCTGCGCGCCGCCGCGGGCGTACGGTAGCCGACCGTGGCACGGGTAGCGGACAAGGTGGTGCTGGTCACCGGTGGAGCGCGGGGCATGGGAGCGGCCCATGCCGAAGCGCTGGTGGCCGAGGGTGCGCGGGTGGTGATCGGCGACGTTCTTGACGACGCCGGCCGAGATGTCGCTGAAAAGCTCGGCGAGACTTGTTGTTTCGTGCACCTCGATGTGGTTGACGCCGAGCTGTGGGACCAGGCTGTCACTGCCACAGTGCAGAGGTACGGCCGCCTCGACGCTCTGGTGAACAACGCCGGAATCGTCAAGGTCGGGCCGCTGCGGGGCTCGTCGCTGTCGGACTGGCAGCGCGTCTTGGACGTTAACCTGACCGGCGCCTATTTGGGCATGCGTGCGGTGATCGAGCCGATGATCGCCGCCGGTGGCGGCTCCATCGTCAACGTGTCGTCGGTCGAAGGCCTGGCCGGCAGCGCCCACCTGCACAGCTACGTCGCCGCCAAGTTCGGATTACGCGGCATCACCAAGTCTGCCGCAGTAGAGTTGGCGCGCTACAACATTCGGGTGAACTCCATTCACCCCGGCCTGGTACACACGCCGCTGAGTGCCGGTGTCACCGAGGAGTTCATGGCGCCGATCCCGATGCGCCGCGGTGCCTCCCCGGCCGAGATCTCGACCTTCGTGGTGTTTCTCGTCAGCGACGAGTCTTCTTATGCGACAGCCGCGGAGTTCGTTGTCGACGGTGGGCTGACGGGGTACGTCCCGACCAAGATCTAGCCGACGTCGTTTGCCGTATCTCCGGCTGATTTCAGCGTCTGGCCATTGTGATCATGATGATTTGCACGGATGTCTAACGACGGTCCGGTAGCTAAGCTCCAGAACTCGAGCCTGATTTGCCCTAACCAGGTTGCGAAGCAAGGTCAGTCGGCCGGTGATCGGCAACTTCTCCGATTCCGGTTCCCGATATGGAGGCGGCAATGACAGAGCCGACGGAGCCATCAGCGCGCCGCCGCAAACTTCCCCTTTCCATCAACCGGCTGAATGTCGCCAGCATCGTCGCCAGCATCGTCGCCGCCACTCTGATCGGGGTGCACAACCTGCACCACGACAATTCGCCGAACCAGCTTCTCAACGTCTCCTACGACCCGACCCGTGAGCTGTATGCAGCGCTCGACAAAACCTTCGTCGACCATTTTCGGCGGCAGACCGGCGTGACGGTGGAAGTCAAACAGTCGCACGGTGGTTCAGGACGGCAGGCTGCCGAAGTCATCAACGGACATGAGAAGGCCGATGTCGTGTCACTGGCGTTGCCGAGTGACGTTGACGCGCTGCGCAAGCGCGGACTCATCGCCCCCGGCTGGCAGAAGCGGCTGCCCAATCATTCCGTCCCCTACACGTCGACGATTGTGTTCGTCGTCCACAAGGACAACCCATTGGGGATCCACGACTGGCCCGATCTCATCAAAGACGACGTCGAGGTTGTGTCGCCCAATCCGCGCACCTCGGGCAATGGGAAGTTGAGCGTTCTCGCGGCCTGGGGTTCGGTCACGACGCGCGGTGGCAGCGACCAAGAGGCTGCTGACTACGTCAGAGCGCTGCTGAGCCACGTCAAGGTCGCCGACTCCGGAGCGCGCGGTGCCGCTATTTCCTACTCGGTGGAAAAGATCGGCGACGTGCACCTGACCTGGGAGAACGAAGCCCTGCGGGAAGTCGCGGAGAGCAAGGACGAATTCCAAATCGTTTATCCACCAGTGAGTATCCTCGCCGAGCCTGCTGTTGCCTGGGTCGATGCGAATCTCAAGGACAAAAAGATCGCCTCCTACGCCAAGTCCTACCTGGAGTACCTCTACACCGACGCCGCGCAGGAAACGGTCGCCCAGTATGGCTATCGCCCGCTGAAGCCGCAAATCTTGGCCAAGCACACAGATCGGTTACCGCCCATCAACCTGTTCCCCATCACTGCGATCGCCAAAAGCTGGTACGACGCACAGGAGAAGTTCTTCGGCAGCAACGGCATCTACGACGTGGTCTCCTCGGCTCCGGCCAGAGTCGCGTCTGCACACCCGCGGCGAAAGACGAAGACGCCATGAGCATTGTGGACAATCTGAAAAGCCTGAATTACGACCGGGATAAAGCGCGTCGCGACCTGGTCGCCGGGCTTACCGTTGCGGCGGTGTCGTTGCCTCAAGGCATCACCTATGCACTGGTTGCCGGCGTCGACCCGAAGTTCGGCGTGTACTCGGCGATCGTGGTGACCTTTGTCGCTTCGGTTTTCGGCTCGTCGTCGCATCTGGTCAACGGTCCGACGAGTGCGATATCGCTTCTGGTGTTCAGCTCGTTGGCGTTCCTGGACCCCGAGAACCGCACCGTCCTGTTCGAGGCGCTGTTTCTGCTCGGCGTGTTGGTCGGTGTCTTCCAGATTCTGATCGCGGTGTTCAGGCTCGGTGATCTGACCCGATACATCTCCGAATCGGTCATCCTGGGCTTCCTGCTGGCGGCGGCCATCCTGATCGCGTTGGGCCAACTCGGCAACGCGTTGGGAGTGAAGGACCAAGGCAACGGGCACCAGACGGTGCTGAAACGTACTTACCTCACGCTGTTCCAGGGCGAGGCGTTCAACTACCGCGCGCTCGTCATCAGCGTTGCCACGGTGGTGCTGGCGATCGTCTTGCGGCGGTTGGTGAAACGCTTCGGGCTGCCGCAACTGGACTTGCTGGCGGTGCTGATCATCGGTGCCCTGATTGCCTATTTCGCTGGCTGGTCGACCGAAGATCACACCGGTAACACCGCCGTCACCCTGACCGCGAAAATTCCGCGGGGTCTGCCGCTGCCGCACATCCCGTCGGTGCAACTCAGCGAAGTGAGCCAGTTGGCCCCGGGCGCTCTGGCCATCGCGTTCATCGGCCTGCTCGAGGCGCTGTCGATCGCCAAAGCCATCGCTTATCAGAGCGGGCAGAAGATCGACTACAACCGGCAGATCATCGCGGAGGGCTTGGCGAACCTCACCGGTGGCTTCTTCCAGGCGGTGCCCGGTTCGGGCTCGGTGACGCGCTCGCCGATCAATTTCCAGGCCGGTGCGGTGACCCGGCTGTCCGGTGTCATCGCCTCGATCGGTGTGGCGATCGCTGTTCTGCTGTTCGCGCCGCTGTTCCACTACCTGCCGCGCGCCGCGCTGGCCGGACTTCTGCTGATCACCGCCGCACGACTGATCGACATCAAGCGGTTGAGCTACGCCATCAAGGCGTCCCGCTACGACGCGGGGCTGGTGCTCATCACGGCGTTCGTCGGCGTGCTGGTCGATCTGGACACTGCGGTGCTGCTCGGCGTTGCCCTGTCCATCCTGCTGTTCGTGCCGCGGGCGGCCAAGCTCAAGGCCAGGGAATTGGTGGTCGCGCCTGAACGGGTGGTCCGCGAGCGGGTACCGGGTGACCCGCCCGATCCGTCGACGCTCATCTATGACTTCGAGGGTGAGCTGTTCTTCGGTGCCGCACCCGAGCTGGAAAAGTATTTGGAGATGTTGGGCGAGCGGATCAAGAGCGACGAGATCAAATACCTTGTGCTGCGGGTTAAGCGGGTGCGTCACCCGGATGCCGTGGTGATCCAGCGGATCGAGACGTTTGTCCGGGAGGAAATCGACCGAGGCGTCACCGTGCTGCTCGCGGGTGTGCAGAACGACCTCTGGACGCTGCTGACGAACGTCGGGTTCGACAAGTGGTTCCCGTCCGAGAACGTCTTTGCCGAAGAGGACGAGGAATTCTCGGCGACGCTCAAGGCTGTTCGCTACGCCCATGCCCTTCGCGGCTTCGACGAGTCCGGCGCGCCGGTTTCGGTCGCCACCGTCGCCGGCAACGGAGAGTCGAAAAGCTATTACTACCTGGTGTAAAGACAGCGTCCGCGAAGGCGGACGTACTCTCGTCCCATGAGTTCACACCGCCGATACGTCATCATCGGTGCTGGTGCCATCGGTGGCACCGTGGGCGGCGTGCTGACCCGGGCCGGGATCCCAACGGTGCTGGTCGCCCGGGGTCGTCACGCTGACACGCTGGCGGCCGCAGGGCTGACGCTGAGGACACCCGACGGCATCTTCCACACGCCGGTCACCTCGGTTTCAGGTGCCGAGCATCTGCGGTTGACTCCTGACGACGTGCTGGTCTTCACCACCAAGACCCAACAACTCGACCTAGCACTGCTGCAATGGGTCGACCAAGCGGTCTACGGCCCGGACGGCGTCGTCGGGAGCGCAGGCGATGTGCTGCCGGCGCTGACCGCGCTCAACGGCGTTGCCGCCGAAGAGAAAGCGCTGCGGTATTTCCGGCGGGTGTTCGGTGTCTGCGTCTGGTTGCCTGCTGTGCATCTCGAACCTGGTGAGGTGATCGCCCGGTCGTGGCCGGTGGTCGGCCAGTTCTACATCGGGCGGTGGCCGGCGTCGCTTCGCACGGACACCGACGCCGAACTGCTGGACGGACTGGCCGCGGCGTGGACCGCGGCGGGCATCCGGACCCGCGCCGTCGACGACGTGGCGCCTTGGAAGTACAACAAGCTGCTGAGCAACCTCGGGAATGCCGCCGGCGCCCTATCGGCCGACGGCGCAGACATCGGCCAGGTGGTCGCCGCGGTGCGCAGCGAAGGCGAACACGTCATCCGCCACGCGGGAATTGAATTCGTCTCCTTCGAGATATCCAACGCCCAGCGGGCAAACGGACCTACCCCACGGCCGGTACCCGGCTCGAACACCGGGCCGAGCAACTCCACCTGGCAGTCGTTGAGCCGCAACACCGGCAATGTGGAGACCGACTTCTTCAACGGCGAGATTGTCCGGATCGCCCATCAGCACGGCATCACCGCGCCCGTCAACGCGGCTTTAGCCCGCGCCGCGCGGAGCGCGGGCCGCAACGGCCTTGGGCCGAACGGTTATTCGGCGATTCAACTGGCAGAGCTGCTGGGAATCAACGCGACGACTGACGGTGACGCGCCTCTACGGCGCTGAGGTCGGCGACGCCCGCGTCGCCCCGGCCGTCGAGTTCGGTGTCGAACCAGGCGGCGAGGATCTCCTTGGCGAGATCGTCGGCGAGCGTTCGGTTGGAAAGACACAACACGTTGGCGTGATTCCATACTCGGGCGCCCGCTGCCTGCCCGGGATCGGAGCACAGCGCAGCGCGAACGCCGGATACCTTGTTGGCCGCAATACTGATACCCGTTCCGGTCCAGCAGAAGAACACGCCCTGATCGCAATCGCCGCGTGCCACCGCCTCAGCGGCCGACTCTGCGGCCAGTGCCCACGGCGCCTCCGCGCCGGCTATCAGCGACCCGAAGGGCACGACCTGATGACCGTGTCCTTGTAGCCAGTCCCGCACCGTGTTATGCACCGGGTAAGGCTCGTCGGAGCAAAGGGCAATCCGCACTCGACCAGTGTAGGTTTCCGACCGCCCGCGGGCTTTTAGAAGAAGATCCCTGCATACGGCGCATCGCGCACGGCGAAGAGTCGTTCTGCCACGTCGAACGCGGATCGGCGATCGGCTCGGGCGACCCCGGCGACTGCCAGACTGCCCCAGGTCGCGCCACCGAGCAGCACGGCGGCGAGCCCTCCAACACCGAGGTGAATCTCCGGACGCTGGTCGGTTCGTTCGGCACCCTGGCCCGTGATGGCGATGCTGATGGAATTGCCCGGAAGCAGCGGGTCATCGACGGCGATGGTGACCATGCCGTCTCCATCGTATTGTCGTGCCGTCACTGCCTTCTCGACATCGACGACACGAAGCCACGTTTCGTCGTGCACGGCGGTGACCTTCGCGGCCCGGCGGTCGGCAAGCAGCCAAGGCAGTGGATCGTCGACCGGCAGCATCCAGAACACCACGCGGTCAATGAGATCAAGCCCCAACAGGAATCGCAGCAGCCCCAGGTAGGCCTCGATGTTGGGTGCGAAGAAATCTTCGACAACGATGGTGCGCTGATTGCTGACAAACCAGGTCTCGGTGTCGATCGGACGGTAGCGGGCGAAGCCCGTTTCGGAGCCCGGCTCACCGTGCACCGCGACATACCGAGGCCCCGAGGATGATTCGGTGCGCATCCGCAGGCCCTGCCACCACACAGTGGGCCGGTCGATGGTTCCCGGGCGCGATGGTCGATTCTCATTTGCGACCCGAGGTAAGACATCCCAGACCTGTCCTGGCTCCAGCAGTCGCACCGGACCGCCGGTGCCGACGCCGGGCCGCAGCGCTGCCCGCGCCGTCTGAACCTCGATAGTTTGCGATGAGCTCGCGACGCCGTAGCCGTACCGCTCGTAGATGGTGGCCTCCGATGCCCGCAATGTCGCGACCACCTCCCCGCGCTCGGCGATGTCGTGTAGCTGGTGACGGACGAGGTCGGTGGCGATGCCCTTGCGGGTGAAGGAGGGCAGCACGCCGATGTGGGTGACGGCTGCGTGGCCCACGATCGTTCGGCCAGGCAGGGTGAGGCCGCTCGTCACTGCGTCGGCGGTCCCGACGAGTTGGTCGTCGACGAATGCTCCGACGGTACGGCCGGGTTCGAGCAGCGTGCTGATCTGACCGGGCGCCAGGTTCGACAGGGGTGGGAAGCCGACCATGGCGGCGCGAAAGACATTGCCCGCGGCGATGAGGTCGCCTTCGCTCTGGAGCACGCGGATGTCGGTGGTCATCCCGACATCATGTCTTGCGTCGTGCGCGCCAGCGTCAGTTGCCCTGGCCGCCGCGTCCGAGCTTGGCGAGGTTAGGCAACGGATCTTTGTCGTTGATCAGCCAGTCGCCGAGAATTCTCGCCTTGTAGATCCGCGGATTGTGCGACGTGATCGAGGCTACGGGCGGCCCTTTCCAGGGCGATCGATTTCGGGGTGGCGCCACGGCCCGGCCGATCGGGTGTTCCCGAAGGACAACAAATGAAGTTCACGCGGCACGCCAGGCAAAGATACTCGAAGCCATCCCCCGGGGGGCTAGTTAAATCCGGCCGGAGTGCAACTTGTTCTGCGCCCGTCCAGACCCTAGCGTCGTCGGCAGATGTCTCCTCGATTCTTCTGGTTTCTGCCGACGACCGGTGACAGCCGCTCGATCGTCGGCGGGTCGCACGCATCGTCGAACCGCGACATCCCGAGCGGTTACCGCCCGCCCAGCCGCCGCTATCTGGCCGAAGTGGCGCGCGCCGCCGACCGCCTCGGCTACGAGGGTGTGCTGACGCCAACCGGGACCTGGTGCGAAGACGCATGGCTGACCTCGGCAGCGCTGTTGGCGGAGACCGAGAAGCTGAAGTTTCTGGTCGCGTTTCGTCCGGGGCTGGTCCCGCCTACGCTGGCCGCGCAGCAGGCCGCGACGCTGCAGCGGTTCTCCGAAGGCAGGGTGCTCCTCAACGTTGTCAGCGGCAGCGACGACGCCGAACAGCGGCGCTTCGGCGACTTCCTCGGCCACGACGAGCGCTACGCGCGCACCGCCGAGTTCCTGCAGATCGTCACGTCGGTGTGGACGCAGGATTCGGTGGATTTCACCGGCGAGTACTACACGGTGGCCGACGCCCGGGTGTCGGCGCCCCCAAATCCCTTGCCGGAGATCTACTTCGGGGGTTCCTCGACGGCGGCATTGCCGATTGCCGCCGAGTTCGCAGACGTCTACCTCACTTGGGGTGAGCCGCCTCAGGCGGCGGCCGCCAAGATCGACAAGGTGCGCGAGCAGGCTGCCGCGCGCGGCCGGACAGTCCGCTTCGGCATCCGGCTGCACACCATCAGCCGTGACACCTCAGACGCGGCGTGGGCCGTCGCCAACGAAATGCTTGCCGGGCTCAGCGACGAACAGATCGCCAATGCCGCAGCGCTGCATGGCAAATCGGAATCCGAGGGGCAACGAAGGATGACCGCGCTGCACGGCGGCCGGGTCGACAAGCTCGAGATCTACCCGAACCTGTGGGCCGGGGTGGGGCTGGTCCGCGGCGGCGCCGGCACCGCGCTGGTGGGCAGCCATAAGGAAGTCGCGAATCTGATCGGCGAGTACCACTCGTTGGGCTTCGACGAGTTCATCTTGTCGGGCTACCCGCACTTGGAGGAGGCGTACTGGTTCGCCGAGGGCGTCCTGCCGTTGCTGAGCCAGACGGCGACTACGCGCCAAGCGCCGGGTTTGTGATCCGGATGATTTCAATAACGTCCCGCGTGTCGGCTGGTGCTGGCCCGCGGCGTTGACGTGGACCTCAGCGCGATCCGATCTGCCTAACTAGGCTTTGCAGCACACGCCGCGGTCGTTGATGCCGGAGTGTGCGGCGGCTGACCTGGAATCGACCGGCGAGTCATCTCGTTAGAGGTAACTGACCACGCGGATGGCGGGCGCACCGGTCCCATAGGGAGGCAAGTCTTATGTCTGATTCATCGACTCCCATCCACCTCGCCGTGGCGTTGGACGGCAGCGGCTGGCACCCGGCTGCCTGGCGTGAAGCCGATGCGCGGCCCGCCGAGCTGTTCGACGCCGCCTACTGGGCTGATCTGGTTGCCGAAGCCGAACGCGGCCTCCTCGACTTCGTCACGATCGAAGATTCGCTGGGTCTGCAGTCCGACAACCCCTTTGACGTCGACGATCGGACCGATCGCGTTCGTGGCCGGCTGGACGCGGTGCTGATCGCTGCCCGAGTCGCACCGCGGACTCGCGGGATTGGGCTTGTGCCGACAGCGACCGTCACCCAGACCGAGCCGTTTCACGTGTCGAAGTCGATTGCCACGCTCGACTACGTCAGCACCGGCCGCGCCGGCGTTCGAGTTCAGATTTCAGCACGCCACGACGTGGCGGACCATTTCGGGCGCCGCGCGCTGCCGCGCCTCTCGGCAGAAGAACTGAACGAGTATTTCGCCGAGACTGCCGATTACGTTGAGGTGCTACGGCGGTTGTGGGATAGCTGGGAGGACGACGCGGAGGTCCGCGACGTCGCAACTGGACGATTCATCGACCGGGACAAGCTGCACTACATCGACTTCGAGGGCCGCTGGTTTTCCGTCAAGGGACCCTCGATCACGCCGCGTCCGCCTCAGGGCCAGCCGATCGTCGCCGCCCTAGGCCACGGTGGCGTTTCCTACCAGCTCATCGCCTCCAGCGCCGACGTGGGATTTGTGACCCCGCGTGACGCCCCGCAGGCAGCCGACATTGCCGTCGAGATCGGTGCGCTGCAAGGCGCCGCCGGTCGTGGCGAGCACCCACTACACGTCTTCGGTGACCTGCTGGTGTTCCTCGATGAGCACCCGAAGGCCGCACAGGCACGGCGACGCCGATTCGATGATCTCGCTGGATCCGAATACCAAAGCGACGCACACATTTTCGTCGGTACTCCAACCGAGCTGGCCGACGTGCTACAGGAATGGCACACCGCCGGGCTGTCCGGGTTCCGGCTGAGGCCCGCCGCGCTGCCACACGACCTCACCCAGATCACCGAGGGGCTGGTGCCCGAGTTGCGCCGCCGAGGGCTGTTTCGTGCCGGCTATGAGTCCGCAACATTGCGCGGCTTACTCGGACTGCCCCTCCCGGTCAACCGCTACGCGATCGCCTAACCCACCGCTAACGAGGACTAGTCTCCAATGAGCAAGCCGATAAAGCAGATGCACCTGGCGGCGCATTTTCCGGGCGTCAACAACACCACCGTGTGGAGTGATCCGGCGGCCGGCAGCCACATCGAATTCAGTTCGTTCGCCCAATTCGCTCAGGCGGCTGAGCGGGGCAAGTTCGACTTTTTGTTCCTCGCCGAAGGGTTGCGGCTTCGCGAACAGAACGGCCGGATCTACGACCTCGACGTGGTCGGGCGTCCCGATACCTTCACCGTCCTCGCGGCTCTCGCGGCTGTAACCGACCGGCTGGGTCTGACCGGCACGATCAACTCGACTTTCAACGAGCCCTACGAGGTCGCTCGGCAGTTCGCTTCGCTGGACCATCTCTCGGGCGGCCGTGCGGCCTGGAATGTGGTGACTTCCTGGGATGCCTTCACCGGCGAGAACTTTCGCCGCGGCGGGTTCTTAGCCGAAGACCAGCGATACGAGCGGGCGAGGACATTCCTGCAAGCGACCCAAGAACTCTTCGACTCCTGGCGCGGCGATGAGATCGTGGCGGACAAGGAAACTGGCGTCTTCCTGTCGAATCCAGACGCCGGCGGATTCGCGCACAAGGACGCGCATTTCGACATTCGTGGCCGGTTCAATGTGCCACGAAGCCCGCAGGGCAGGCCGGTGATTTTTCAAGCCGGTGACTCCGATCAGGGCCGTGATTTTGCTGCCCAGGCTGCCGATGCGATCTTCTCCAGGCACAGCACTTTGGGTGCAGGCCAGGCGTTTTACGAAGACGTCAAAGGACGCCTCGCCCGTTATGGGCGGCGTCGCGACGAGTTGCTGATCCTGCCGGCCGCGACGTTCGTGATCGGTGACACCGACGCCGAGGCCGGCGAGATTGCTCGCGAGGTGCGGCTGGCGCAGGTGTCACCGCAGACCGCGATCAAGTTTCTCGAACAACTCTGGAATCGCGACCTCTCCGACCATGATCCGGACGGCCCGCTGCCCCGCGTGGACCCCGTAGTGGGGGAGAACACCATTTCGCGGGGGCGGGCCAGCGTCCGTATGTTCCGGGACTCGATCACGATTGCCAACGAGTGGCGGGCGAAGGCCGAGGCCGAGGATCTGACCACCCGCGAGCTGATCGTCGAAGTCATGGGGCGCCAATCCTTCGTCGGCTCACCGCAAACCGTCGCGGCGACGATCAACGATTTCGTGCAGGCCGATGCCAGCGACGGTTTCATTCTCGTCCCGCACATCACCCCCGGCGGGCTCGACCCATTCGTCGATCAGGTTGTGCCGCTGCTGCAGGAGCGGGGCGTTTTCCGCGTCGACTACACCGGCACCACACTGCGCGATCACCTGGGCCTGACCCTGCCGCGGGCGCGCGGTCGCAACGCTAACCCCAATGCCGTCACTGACGTGGCTTCCTAACGCCGATGACGACACCATTAGGGGTGCTTGACCTCGTCCCGATCTCGTCCGGCTCGACCGCGACGCAAGCCATACGCAACAGCATCGATCTCGCTCGGCATACCGAAAGCCTTGACTACAGCCGTTATTGGTTCGCCGAACACCATCTCAACCCCGGGGTCGCCGGCACTTCACCCGCCGTGCTGTTGGCGCTGACTGCCGCGGAAACGTCGACGATCCGGCTGGGCTCGGGGGCTGTGCAAATGGGCCACCGCACGGCGCTGTCGACGGTGGAGGAGTTCGGCTTGCTGGATGTTGAA
>DASQRI010000555.1:0-3756 GCA_035642975.1 Mycobacterium sp. | reverse complement strand
TCACCAGCGCGTCGTAGCATTCGACAACGTGGGTGTCGGGGCGACAACAGGAAGCACCCCCGACACGATCGAGCAGATGGCTCATGATGCCATCGCCTTCATCGCCGCGCTGGACCCGCCGAGTGTCGATATTCTCGGTTTCTCGATCGGCAGCTTCGTCGCCCAGGAGATCGCGCTCATCCGGCCAGACTTGGTGCGCCGACTTGTACTGGCCTCCTCGGCGCCACGAGGCGGGGCCGGGATGCACGGCTGGGCCCCCGAGGTGATCAATGCGGTGGGTCAACCAGAGCCAGACCCCAACGGTTATCTCGACGTCTTCTTTACCTCCTCATCGTCGAGTCGACAAGCCGGCCAGGAGACACTAGGGCGCATATACGCGCGCACTACGGATGTCGATGCGCCCACCAGTTGGGCGACCAGGCAGGCGCAGTATGACGCCGTGTGCGACTGGGGCATCCCCAATCATGCAGCGCTACAGCGTGTCAGCGCGATCGGTCATCCGGTGTTCATCGCCAACGGCGACAGCGACCCGATGATCCAGACGCACTTTTCCCACCTGTTGGCCGGTCTCATTCCGCAAGCGAGTGTCAAGATCTACCCTGACGCTGCCCACGGATTCCTGTTCCAGCACGCCAGCGAATTTGCGGCCGACGTCACTGCATTCCTCAACGGACAAGGGGCCGATTAAGGCCAATTCTTGGTGAGGCGGTTAGCTACGTATCAGCGCCGAATCCTATCGTCGGCCTCAAGGCTGCGTGGTGGCGTCAACGATTCAAAGAGCTTGTGCTGCACCGTTTCGCCGACGAAAAGCCTCGCGCCGGCCGCCTCACCCAAACGGATGACGGTGCGCCAGCCGAAGCCGTGCCATGTTGGATGTGAAAAAGGAGGTTTGGCATGTCGAAGTATCGCGCTTTTCAGGTCACAGGCCAGCGGCAGTTTGACTTGGTGGAGCGTGAGCTGATCGCGCCGCAGCCCGGTCATGTGCGGTTCAACGTGAACAGTTGCGGTGTGTGCCACAGTGATCAGCTCGCCGTTGACGGTCTACGCGCCAACGCAGACGAGCCGGTCGTACCCGGACACGAAATCGTCGGCGTTATCGACGCCCTCGGGGAGGGCGTCTCCGGATGGAGTGTCGGTGACCGCGTCGGCGTCGGTTTCCTGGGCGGTCCTTGCAATGTATGCGTGTGGTGTCGCGGCGGGGACTTCGTCAATTGCGAAAATCAACCTCGGCCGGGCACGACCGAAGACGGTGGATACGCCGAAGTCGGATATGCCCGCGCCTCCGGCCTCGTACGCATTCCCGAGAGCCTGCCGTCTGTGGACGCATCGCCGCTGCTATGCGCTGGCATCACCACCTATAACGCTTTGCAGAAGTTGAACTTGGAACCCGACACGTTGGTGGGGATCCAAGGCATCGGTGGCCTGGGTCATCTCGGCGTGCAATACGCCAACAAGTTGGGCTACCGCGTCGTGGCCATTGCGCGGGGCCCTGAGAAGGCCGCGCTGGCAGAAAAGCTCGGTGCACACCACTACATCGACAGTGCGGCGGTCGATCCCGCCAAGGCGCTGCAGGAATTGGGCCGTGCGGCCGCGATCATAGCCACCGCCGCTAGCGGCTCCTCCATGTCACCGCTGCTGACCGGCCTCCTGCCGCGTGGTCGGCTGGTGGTCGTCGGCGTCGGCCTCGACCCGATTGAGGTCAAGACTCCCGATATCGTTTTCGATAGCCGCTCGATCATCGGCAACATCACCGGCACGTCGCTCGAGAACGAGGCGAGCTTGCGGTTCAGCGCCACACATGGGGTCGCTCCCATGAACGAGGTGTTTCCCTTCGAAGACGCGCCTGCGGCCTATGACCGAATGATCTCGGGCAAGGCGAGGTTTCGTGTGGTCCTCGACATGCAGACCCAGTAGCCAAATGCGCCGTTCAACGAAGGTGCTTTCATCATCCTCAGCGGCCGACGAAGCCCCCACGCGGCTCGCGGTCGCTGACACCCAACGTCCCGAATCTCAGCTGATGAAGGCATTTGTCACCTATCTTCGCGCCCGACCGGACCGCACCGACGCGGGGAGCACCCGGGCGTTCAACGATGGGCGCGCAGTACTCGAAGGTGTGACGCGACGCGACACCGACCTCGCGGGCGTGCCGACGATCACGATCGAACCCGCCGCCGTCAGACCCGACCGCACCGTGATCTACTTTCACGGCGGCGGCTACGTCAGCGGTTCGCCCCCCGAGCGGTATCTACCCCTAGCCGCTGCGGTAGCGCTGGCAGCCAACGCGAGAGTGCACGCCGTCGACTACCGCTTGGCCCCCGAGTCCACCTTCCCGGCCGCCCACGACGACTGCATGTCGGCCTACACCTGGCTGGTCGGTGAAGGCGGAGTCGATCCCGGCTCGCTATCCGTGCTGGGCGATTCCGCGGGCGGCAACCTGGCATTGGCTGTGACTGTCACCGCTCGTGACCGCCGACTTCCCCTGCCCGCCCGCCTCGCGATAATCTCTCCGTTCGCCGACCTGACCTTTAGCGGAGCGTCCATCGAGCATCGCCGCGATCTCGACCCCTACGTCACACGAGTGTTACTGGAGTCCATGGCTCATGACTACCTCAGGGACTCCGACCCTGCCGACCCGCGGTGTTCAGCGGTCTTCGCCGACCTGAACGGGCTGCCGCCACTGCTCATCCAGGTCGGCGAAAACGAGATCCTCTACGACGACGCCACCCGCATCCGCGACCGCGCGCTGAGCGCAGGGGTAAACGTGACATTCGAGTCGTGGACACACGGAATCCACGTTTGGCCCGTCTACATCTCCGCGGGACTGCCCGAGTCCGCCCTCGCCATCGAACACCTGGCTGCCTTCCTGAAGGGCACGCCCGCCGTGACGGCATGAAGACGGAGGTTTCGTGAGCGCCGCAGACGGACCCGGCCGTGATGGGCCGGCCAACCCAGACGGGGCACAGCCGCTGTTGCGGCCCTACCGGATGGGCAACCATCTGCTCGCCAATCGGGTTGTCATGGCACCGCTGACCCGCAGCCGCGCAACCAATCCCGATCTGGCGCCGACGGACTTGCACACCCGCTACTACGCCCAGCGCGCCTCGGCCGGCTTGATCATCACCGAGGGCACCTGGATCAGTCGCGACGCCGTCGGCTGGCACGACGTGCCCGGTTTGTTCACCGAGGCCCAGGTGCGCGGCTGGTCTGCGGTGACCGACGCCGTGCATCAACAAGGGGGCGTCATCTTCGCGCAGCTTTGGCATACCGGCTCGACGTCGCACCCCGACTTCTTCTCCGGTACAGCGCCGTTGGCCCCCTCGGCGATCAATCCCGGGCTGAGCTCGCCGACATCGTCGGGCAATAAGCCGACCGTGACCCCGCGAGCGATGACACGAGACGATATCCGCACCACTATCACCGACTTCGCGACCGCAGCCGACAATGCAATGCGCGCCGGGTTCGACGGCGTGCAACTTCAGGCCGGTTTCAATTACCTGATCAGCCAGTTCCTTAACCCACGCACGAACACCCGCACCGACGCCTACGGCGGTTCGATCGAAAACCGTGCGCGCTTCTTGTTCGATGTGATCGACGCCGTCGGCGAGCGCATCGATATCGGCAGGGTAGGAATTAAGGCCGGCCCGGCGTGGGGTGAACGTGGTGAGTTCGTCTCCACCGCCGACACCCTTGCGACCACCGAGTACGTGATCGACCGAATCCACGAATACCCGTTGGCGCATTGGTTGTTGATGGGCG